>JAIUMG010000047.1 GCA_022565655.1 Alkalimonas sp. | reverse complement strand
TTATTTAGAATCACTAAACTTCACTCCTCGTTTCGCGATCAAAGTGCCGCCAGAGTGAACAAAACCTAACCAGCAAAGATAAACACGCCCTAGGCTTGATTATTGAGTGGCTGATGCCGGACCAGCGTCAGCAACTGATGAATGGTGGTCAGCTGCTGCCGTTGCATGATTAAACTGCGGCCCAGAGTTAAAGCCCAGCGCTCAGAGGCTGCCCGATGCTGTTCATGACGGATCTGCTCTAAATCGGCGACATGGGCCAGGCCCACGGTACGTCGGATCAGCTCAGTGCCAGCATAACCGATGCTGTCGGCCAGCAGCTGTTGTAAAAAGTAATGCTGATACTCCGTGTTGCGAAAGCTGTTTTCTTTGGTTTCTGTTTGCATCAAGCGGCTAAACTCGTGACTGAAGTGCTGCCACAACGCTTCGATTTGCTGCAGCAGGTAATCCTGCTGCTGTTGTCGCTGCTGGTCATCCTCCTGCAAACCAAACTGACCGGCGTAGTTCAGTAGCAGGTTGCCAATAAAGCTACCAACATCAAACCCCATGGGGCCATAAAAGCCAAACTCGGCATCAATCACTTTGCACTGCTCTGCATCAATAAAAATGCTGCCGCTGTGCATGTCACCATGCAGCAAGGCCTGAGGCCGGGACAAGAAGTCGGCTTTTAATCTGGCGATTTCAGCCTGCAGCACCTCATCATGCCATAGCTCACGAGCTTGCGGCATAATCGGCTGATGGATTTTGTTGCGCTCGTGATTGCAGTATGGGTCGGAAAAGAATAAATCTTCAGTGATCAGGCAAAGCTCCGGGTTAAGAAAACGAGCCACTTCAGCTTTCTTTTGCAAGCCATTCAGCACGAAGTCACTGGTAAAAAATAGCGTACGGGCTAGGTACAAAGCGATCTGCTCAGCCAGCTGAGGAAACTGTTTTCTTGCCACCAATTCGCCACGCAAAATACGCATCTGGCCAAGATCCTCCATCAGGATCGCAGCGGCATCGGCGTCATAATGCAAGACTTTAACGGTATGCTGAGGGCAAATTCGGCCATGGCGCAGCAGCACCTCGGCTTCGATACGAGCTCGCTCTATGGTCAGAGGCCAGCTTTCACCGACACAGCGGGCATAGGGCAGGGCTTGCTTGACAATCAGGCTGCGGCCACTGTCGTTCTTCACCCGAAATACCAGGTTCAGGTTGCCATCACCAAACTCTTCAGCATCTAAAGAGTCGTTGTCTCGAAAAGTATCGCCATGAGCCAATGCAAAAGCTTTGGCATCGGCGATGGTAAAGGTATGGTAGTCGCTCATTTGGCTCACAGACTTGTCATCTCAGAAACAGAACTGCATAATCGCAAACATTATAGACGTCTGCAAGGCTAAATAAGGCATAGCGCATGAAAAATCTCCGTGGTCTTAGTATAAAGACCGAGCACAACCAGCTGTTCATTCTGGACCAGACCTTGTTACCGCATCAACAGCAATGGCTGCATTGTCAGACGGTTGCCGAGATGGTGCAGTTGATCCAGAACTTGCAGGTACGTGGCGCGCCGGCGATTGGCATTGCGGCCTGTCTGCTGCTGGCTTATCGAGCCGAGCAGGGCGATCACCGTGAGCAGTTGCGGCAAGCTGCTGATATTCTGCGGGCTGCCAGGCCGACGGCAGTGAATCTGATGAATAATCTGGATCACATGCAACAGGCCCTAGCCGCCGATGATTTTGTTGCTGCTGCGGTGGCCTGCGCTGAACAATTGTTTGCCGATGATGTGCAGCTTTGCCAGCAGATGGCCGAGCATGGTGCTGCTCTGGTACAACCCGGTGAACAATTGTTAACGCACTGCAATACCGGCGGTTTGGCGACGGCGGGCGTTGGCACTGCGTTAGGGGTGGTGCGTTTAGCGCATCAGCAGGGTAAAGCTATTCAGCTGTGGGTGGATGAAACCCGCCCCTTACTGCAAGGGGGCCGTTTAACGGCCTGGGAGTGTCAGCAACTGGGCATTCCTTATCAATTGATTTGCGACAACATGGCAGCAATGTTGATGGCGCAAGGTCAGGTGGATCGGATCTTCGTCGGGGCAGACCGCATTGCGGCCAATGGCGATTTTGCCAACAAAGTCGGCACCTACAGCCTGGCGGTGTTGGCGCAGTACCATCAGATCCCGTTTTACGTGGTGGCTCCTCATACCACCGTCGATCCATGCTGCGCTGATGGCAGCCAGATCCCGATTGAGCAGCGCAGTGCCAGCGAAGTACGCGGCGTAACGGGTGGTTTTGGCAGTGTCTGCTGGGCACCTGCCGATGCGCCGGTGTTTAACCCTGCGTTTGATGTCACTCCAGCCAGCCTGGTGACTGGCTGGGTTCTGGATAGTGGCGTATTGGATCAAGCCGCTGTCGCGCATGGCGCACTGACACGTCTGGCATAAAAAAAACCGGAACAAAAGCTCCGGGTAAAAGACAAGGATAGACAGGGTGGAACCGCCGTGTTTCATGGCGACAGGGATACTGTAAGCGGTTACCGTTGTGCTGACAAACGAGATAAAACCATGCATCGGGTGAAAAAAACTCAGCCATGCAGGGATTTGCTCAATGAGTGCGTAGCAGTCCAAAAATTGGCTTTTTAAGCAACCCTGTAATTGGTGCCAGGGCAGCTATCCAAGCCATAAGCAACAACAAGATCGCTGCGAAGACAAAAATCACCGGGTTAAACTGCAGCGCAAAGGCTGACAACCAGCCGCTGGAGTGCAATAGCCAGGCTAGCGTTGCCAACGCCAAAGGTATCGTGAGCAGCAGCCCCAGTAAAGGTGGGCTGGTTGCTCTGGTGAGTAATCGCCAGTCGCTGGCCCCAAGAGCAAGTAACACCCCGTATTCTTGCCGTTCTAATAAGACGCGGTTTCGCACCTGGTAGTACAGGCTAAAGAACACGGTGAACAGCACCAACAGAATCATGCCGCTACTAAACCTCAGTAGTTGACGACTTTCCTGATCTTGCTGCTGCAACAGCGCGGCAAGTGATTGTACTTGTAAAAACTCGGGGGCTGCTAGCTGTTGCTCAAGCCAGCCCTTCAAAGCAGGTTTTAGTCGTGCCTGATACTCGGCAGGGAAGTAGAACTCAAGGCTGCGGCTAAATTGTACCAGCATAGCTGCAGATTGATGATGCAAATAGGCTGTTGGTTGGGTGCTCTGGCTAAAGCCATGATGAGGAATATCAGCGACAATGGCCACAATCGGGTGGCGTCCGGCAAAGCTGCCTAAATTCAGCTCACTGCCAAGCAGCGGCTGATCACTGCCCGCCGCAAGCAGCTGGGCCAGTGTTTGATTGATAACCACCCCGTCTTGCCAGTCGTCATCCCCCTGTAGGAGCGGTACCTGCAAGCTGGAAAAATAATTGCCACTCACGATGCGTTGCTGAATGGCGATGGGCCCGGCCAGGCGATCGTCTTTTAACTCGTTGCTGTTTTGGCTGTTAAAGGAGCCAACCTCAAAAGCGACCTCTGCGGCCTGCACCTGAGGAACATTGTTTTGTACCAGTGCAGAAAAGTCGAACCCGGTGGCTTGTTGCTGCACCGGCAATGCCTGCAACCCGGTATCCAGTGGATAACTTCGAAACTGCTGCCATTGCTGCCAGCTCAGGCCTAGCATAAAGGCAAGTGCTACCAGAGCAACCCATAGCTGAGCCGTTAAATTGAGTTGTGCCAGCCATTTTTGGCCACGGCTACGACTTTGCCCGGTTTGTCGGCTAAACAGAGGTTGCTGTAAAAAACGCAGCACAGGTAGACAGGTGCAGCCAAGCAACAGGATGGCAACTAAGGCCAGGGCGGCGAACCAGCGTTGCCAATCGAACGACAGGCCTGCTTCGCCTACCGTGCTTTGCAGGTTGTCGCTGTGCAGTAGTTGCAGTAAGCCCTGGCTTAGCAGTGAAGACAACACCGCTGTGGCAGCTATCATGATAACAGTAACCAGCAAGGGGCCAAGCTGTAGCTGCATGATGTTGGCGCCTAATACCTGCTGAATGCGGTAATTTTCCTGCTGCTGGATCAGCCGGCTGGTAAAGACGGTAAAGGTATTTAAACTAACCACCAAGCCAAAGCCAAGCAGCAGTACCAGCCCCAGCTGCCATTGCTGCAACAGTTTCAGCCTGGCTGGTGGGTCCAGGTTTAGCCCGGCATGCACAATCAGCTCGGAGCCATCTCCGCCCATTCGCATACCTGGTACGGTAAGATCTTGCTGGCGTAAATGTTCGGTCAGTGCTTCAGGGTGCAAAGGCTGCGAGGCGGCTAATATGCCGTAATAAAAGGGGGCGGCCTGTAAAAAGCGATCCAGCATGACTTCTGAATCGACAGAAAAAGGCGTTAGATAGCGGTACCAGTGATCTGACAACCAAATGTCAGGTTGGAAAGAGCCTATTCGGTTTAGTGAGGCGGGCAATACACCGGCAATCGGCAAGCTGATCGGGAAGCTTTTATGACTGAGCAACTGGCCTACGATGTCAGGGGCGCTGTGCAAACGCTCGCGCCAGTAGCGTTCACTGAGCCAGACCCCAGGGGTTTCGCTAACAGCCAGCTCTGCAACACCCAATACTCGGGAAAAGCTGTCGGAGTAAAACAAGGTGCGCAGGTCTTGCTCTGGCTCTGATGCCAGTTGCACGCTTGTGTTGCGTATGCTAAACCAGGCAGCAGCCTGCACACCCGGTGCTTCGGCTGCAGTATCAATGGCCTGACGATGCAGCGGTGCCAGGCGGCCATCGTCATGCTGTCTGGCTAGGGTGTAGAGATGACCATCGGGTTTGGTCCAGGTTGGTGGCGCTGCAAACAACTGGTGCCCCAGTTGCAAAATGAGCGTAAGCAAGGCACAAAGCAAAGCAAAACAAGTTAGTATAAACAGCAGCTTCAAGCGCTGCCCTTGCCAGTAACGCCACTCCATCGCCAGCTGAAAACTAAGGTTATTACTTTGCATGGCAAAGACGCCCATCGACCAGGTGAACGGAGCGTTGGCACTGGCTGGCAATGGTCGGATCATGGGTAACCATCACCAGGGCAGAACCGTCGGTGGCCAGTTGCAGCAGCAGGTCTATAATGCTTTGGCCGGTAGCCGAGTCCAGATTACCGGTTGGTTCGTCGGCTAAAATCAACCCGGGTTTATTCACTAGGGCTCTGGCAATGGCAACTCGTTGCTGTTGGCCACCCGAAAGCTCAGATGGCCTGGCGTGCAGTTTATTGGCAAGGCCCACCTGAGCCAAAACATCGGCGGCGCGTTGCCGGTACTCATTGGCAGGAACCTCCGGGTTAAAGCGCAGTGGCAGCGCCACATTTTCAAGCGCTGTCATATCGGCTATCAAATTGAAGTTCTGGAAGATCCAACCTATATGGCGGTTGCGGACCTGGTTTTTCTGCTGACGGCTCAGCTGGTCAACCGACTGGTTACGCAGCAGATACTGACCTGCGGTCGCCGTATCCAGCAAGCCAAGAATGGATAATAAGGTCGATTTGCCACTGCCTGAGGGGCCGGTAATGGCAACACTCTCACCATCATGGATGCTCAGGGAAATGCCATGCAAGACTTGTTGCTTTAGTTGGCCTTGTCCGAAGCTGTGTTGCAATTCCTGCAGTTGTATCAGTTCAGCCACGAGTTAACTCCTTGCTTAGAATACTCTCTTGCTGCTGCAGCCGGGCTGGTGGGTCCAGTAAAATCTGCTCGCCTGCGCGAAGGCCACCGATAATTTCCATGTGATCCCGCCCTAAAATACCTACCTGAATCTGGCGTCGAACAAAGCGGTCCCCCTGCTGCACAAACACATCAGCATCCCGGTTGCCATCACGCAGGCCTAGAATGGGTGCCACCCGCAATACGCTATCCGCCTGAGCGGTGATAATTCGGGCGCTGACATCCAGATTGGCTCTGGCGTTGTCCGGTAGTTGACCTGGCAAGCCGACCTCAACCCGAATCTGATTGTGCTGAACACTGGGGTGAACCCGCAGTACTGTACCCTGCAGTTGATGCTGCCGTACCTGCACTTGCACGTTTTGGCCTGGTAAAATTCGGTTGGCGTCGGATGCGGCAATTAAAATATCAGCATACAGGGAGCTAGGCTCGGTAATTTGGGCGACAATATCACCACGGCGAACCGGCTTGCCAACTTCAATGTGCTCACTAAGCTCGTTGAGCAGGCCATGGCTTTCGGCACGGATAACCAGATGCGCTAAATCTTGCTGGATCATCGCCAGTTGCTCTTTTGCTTCCTGCAAGCGGTATTGGTGGGCTCGTTCATCGGCCTGACGCGCCTGCTGAAAGGCCTGAACATTGCGCTCACTTAACTGATGCCGTAAGCGGGATTGCTCCAGTTTGGTTTGGGCGCGCAAATAATCCAGCCGGGCCAGAATTTGTTGCTCCAGCAAGGTTTGCAAGGTATCCATTTCCTGCTCGGCAAAGCGAATTTCTGCCTCCAGCATGGCGACTTCGTTTTCAAGCGCAATGCTTTCCCGCTCCAACCTGGCGGTGGCCGCTTCCAAAGCTGCCCTTGCTTCCAGTACCGCCAGACGGGCGCGCTCCTCCTCTCGTTGCAGCAACGGGTTACGCATCCGAATCAGCACATCCCCGGGTTGTACTTCGGTGCCTGGATACAGCTCAAGCGACTGGATCACACCATCCACCTCGGCCATCACGCTATGGCTTTGGCGAGGCAATAACCGGCCTTGCCCCGTCACCACGGCAATCACCTCACCGGTGTCTACCTGGGCCAGGTTAATGGGCTGTTCATTGCCCTGAGTGAGCCGGTGCCAAGACTGTAGCAGCAGCCAGCCCAGCAATACTATTGCAACCATTAGCAAAGCGGGCCAGCGTAGTCTATGTAAAAAGCTTTCTTGCTCGGGAATATGTAACATCTGTATTTGCGCTGACCTAGTTTAATTTGAGAATTGGCTTCTAAGCCCCTTTAACGGCGGCTTGATGTGATAACGTGGTATGTGATCAAGTGAAGATAGTAAGCTAAGAAGTTGCTCATACCGAGCCACTTTGTCCGGCTTTTGGCTGTAAAACACGTCAAATATTTGCTCTGGATAATCGAAGAATAACAATGCATATCTCTCCTGACTCACCCATTGAAGGTTTAACTGGTTTGCTAGCTCACTTTTACTTAAAGTAATTGAGCACTGCTGCTGGTTTAGCAATTCACCAGCCTCAGGTATTATGGCTAATGCATGCTCATAACTTAACCACTCCTGTTTGCTGATATCATACACATAAGCCGCAGGAAATCTTGCTTTGCATTTACCCTGCAAGAACAGCTGCTCAAAAGCGGGGAAATCGTCTGGGTATACATAGTTTATGGATTGAGTTTCTGCATTGGCACTGTTGTTTGTGGCTGCAAATACAATAACCAAAAGCAGGCTGTGAATATGGCGCATACTAAATAACTCCGAAATGCAGGAAATGATGCAAGAAAAGTTTTTCCCGCATCATTCAATTAACTTATGGGCAATTAATCGTGCATGGGTCGTCTATTGTGCAGATCTGGCCTCCTGCGCCATCATCCACAACACAGATGAAGTCCCCACCAACCCAATAGCAATCGCTATCTCCACAAGCGGCCCAAACGCCAAAGGAGGTTGCTGCTAATAAGGTTGCTGCAGCAGCCAGTGAAACAATACTTTTCAATTTTATCCTAACCTTCCTTCTAAAAATAAACAAGTTATCGCCATGCCATTTGCATAGCACTGTCATTTGTATATTATTTGGTGCCGGGGGGGGGTAGATGAGTTCAGTTATTTTTTTCTGATAATTTTATGATAAATAGCTGGTTTGGCGATGTATTGAATCGGTAGAGAGGCATCAATGGCCTCGTCGCCGAGTTGTGGGGGACCGTACTGCTTGGGCTGTGTATCTTCCGACCGGATGGGAGTGCAACCCGTATAGGTTTGGGCCACTTGGGAGGGGTGGCCCGGGCCTCTGGTTGCTAAAACATTAAGGCAACAACGGGAACTGATTGGCAATATCACTGCCGGTAAAGTTGGCGACCCAGCCCTCTGGATTATTAAACAAACGAATAGCTGTGAAGTTGGGTTCGCTACCCATATCAAACCAGTGTGGCGTATTGGCCGGCACACTGATCAAGTCGTTTTGCTGGCACAGCACCTGATAGATGTGATCGCCTAAATGCAGGCAGAACAGGCCTTCACCACGAACAAAAAAGCGTACTTCATCTTCACTGTGGGTGTGCTCGGCCAGAAACTTTTGCCGAAATGCGGCTTTATCCGGGTGATCGCTGCTTAGTGAAATCACATCCACCGTGACATAACCCCCTTGCTGCTTAAGCCGCGCGATATCATCAGCGTAGGCGGTGATAATGGCTTCATGGCTGGTGCTGGCATCTATCTCTGCGCTTGCTTGCCATTGTTCAAAGCGGATCCCTTGCTGCTCAAGTTTGGTAGCAATCTCCGCGGGGTCGCTGCTTTGAAAGCTTGGTTGTTCGGGGCGGCTGGTATGAAAAATGGTTAAGCTGGACATAGTTAGATCTCGACCTGATAAAAATCTTCGGCGATGGTGTGATCGGACGGAGCCTGCTGCTCACGGATCAGTTGGCAGGTAGCGATGCCCAATTCACGGGCGGCACCGAGCTCAGCCACCACATCGGATAAGAATAGCACCTGACCTGGCGGCAGTTGCAGGTGCTGCAAAATAGCGGCATAGGATGAAATATCTTTTTTACCACCAATGCGGGTATCGAAATAACCACTGAATAACGGCGTGAGATCGCCAAAATCACTGTAGCGAAACAGCAGCTTCTGCGCTTCAACAGAACCAGAGCTATAAACATACAGCTGCACGCCTTGTTCATGCCACTGCTTGAGTTGCTCGGCGGCGTCCGGATACAAATGACCGGTAAAATGACCTTGCTGGTAGCCCAAACGCCAGACCAGACCTTGCAGGGTCTTCAGCGGGGTCACTTTTTCATCGGCCGCAATCCAGGCTTGCAATTGGGCGATCACTGCTTCGATATCGGCATCGGTTTGTTTCATCAACTGACGCACCGCTGTGAGTTCCAGCGCCACTTCAGTTTGCTGCTGACGGCTTCGGATAAAATCCGGTAAATGCTCGGCCGCATAGGGAAACAGCACCTCAGTGACAAAAGCAATGCGGCTGGTGGTGCCTTCAATATCGGTGATCAGGGCGCGGTACTTCATAAATCTCCAGTGAGTCGGATACGTTCCAGCTCACAGTGTATAAGAAATTCCCATCCCTCTAAATGTCTTTTTGCTTCTTCTAAGCTTTGGCCCCAGACATAAAGGCCGTGACCACGAACTAAAAGTGCTGAGGCACTGCGTACCTGTGGCCATTGCTGTTGCACCAAATCGGCCAGGGCAGGGATATCTTGGGTGTTGTCGAAGATGGCAATGGGGCAATCCTGCTGATGACTCTGTTGGCCACGAATGGCTTTTTGCATCTCATAGCCGGTAAAGGTGTAGTGATCAGCCTGAATAATGCGGGAAAATACCGTGGACTGAACTGAGTGGGTGTGCAGCACCGCTTTGATGGCTGGATCTAACTGGTACAGACGGGCATGCAAGGCGGTTTCGGCCGATGGGGTGCCTGGGCATTCAAGTGGCCCTTCTGCCCAACTCACGGGTAATAAATCGTGCGGGCTGAGCTCGCCTTTATCCTTGCCCGATGCTGTCACTAAGGCGTTGTGCTCACCATCTCGAATGGAAAAGTTGCCACCGGTTGCGGGTACCCAGTGGCGGCTGGCGATCCAGCGAGCCGTGGCGCAGAGTGCAATGGCATAGGGATTCAGCTGTTGCACGTGCTGTGATGCATGAGGCATGGGATAACGCTCCTGAACGGCCTGACGTTTAGATGTCTATACATAAAACAGGCTAAAATGATAGCATGATTGCCTGAATTAGCAACCGCTTTGCGTCAGGTGGAACGTGATAGGCGGCTGCGCTGATTTTGTGCTGGTTTTACGGTAGAGTAACCCTACCATGGCTCGAGTCGGACGTATGACACGCCCCTTTAAAACAGGACCCGTTGATGCAACAAGAGTTCAACAGCAAATTGCCACAAATTGGCACCTCGATTTTCAGTCAGATGTCGCAGTTAGCGGCTGAGCATCAGGCCATTAACTTATCGCAAGGGTTCCCAGACTTTGCTTGCTCTCCTTTTTTGCTGGAGCAGCTAAGCCGGTTTAGTCAGCAAGGCCTGAACCAGTATGCTCCGATGCCAGGGATCCTGCCGTTACGCCAGCAAATTGCTGCGCTGATTGCTCGCTGTTATCAGCAGACACTGTGCCCGGAGCAACAAATCACCGTCACATCTGGTGCCACGGAAGCTTTATTTTGTGCCATCCAGGCCTTGGTACAGCCCGGCGATGAGGTGATTGTGTTTGATCCGGCCTACGACAGTTATGCCCCTGCGGTGCAGCTGGCTGGCGGTAAAACGGTCCATCTGGCACTCACTGCGCCTGATTTTCGAGTGGATTGGCAGCAGGTGGCCAATCATATTAATAAAAAAACCAAACTGATTATTGTCAATAGCCCGCACAACCCGAGCAGCCAGGTGTTTCAACACGACGACTGGCTGCAACTGGAGCGTTTAGTGTGTCAGCATGGCTTGTATTGTCTGAGTGATGAAGTCTACGAGCATATGGTGTTTGATGAGCAGCCGCAATTAAGTGCGCTGTGTTTTGCCGGGCTGGCGGCACGCTCACTGGTGGTGTTTTCCTTTGGTAAGACCTTTCATATCACCGGCTGGAAGCTGGGTTACTGTGTGGCGCCAGCAGCTTTGATGCAGGAGTTTCGTAAAGTGCATCAGTACGTCACCTTCTCCAGCTTCACCCCGGCACAGCATGCGATTGCCGTCATGCTGCAACAGCACCCAGAGCAGGTCAGTGGCCTGGCTGGCTTTTACCAGCAAAAGCGCGATACTTTTGTGGATGCTTTGCAAGGTAGCCGCTTGCAGCTATTGCCGGCGCAAGGCACGTATTTTCAGTTGGCCGATTACAGTGCCATCAGCGAGCTGCCGGATGTGGAGTTTTGCCGTTGGCTCACCCGGGAGCATAAAATTGCTGCCATACCACTGAGTGTTTTTTATCAAACGCCACCAGAGCAGCGTTTGGTGCGGTTTTGCTTTGCCAAAGAAGAAAGTACCTTACAACAGGCGGCGGAGGTGTTATGTCGGTTATAAAAGTGGCCGTGCTGCAAACCGAACTGGTCTGGCAGCAGCCAGCAGAAAATTTGCAACGGTTCGCGGCACAGCTGCAAACGCTGCCGCCACAAGATCTCATTGTGCTACCGGAAATGTTTACCACCGGCTTTTCGATGGACAGCCGGGCTATTGCGGAACCGGCCGGGCAAATCAGTTTACCCTGGTTGCAGCAACAGGCCAGGGCCGCGCAGGCTGCGATCTGCGGCTCGGTCGCCGTGCATGAACAGGGGCAGTACTTCAATCGTTTGTACTTTGTTACCCCGGACGGGGCGCACTGGCAGTACGATAAGAAACACTTGTTTCGTATGGCCGGTGAGCATGAAGCGTATCAGGCGGGTAGCAAACGGGTGATCGCTCCATGGCGCGGCATGCGCTTTTGCCTGCAAACCTGCTACGACCTGCGCTTTCCTGTGTTTAGCCGCAACCGTAATGATTACGATGCATTAATTTATGTCGCTAACTGGCCAGCACCACGCCGCTTGGCCTGGCGTACCTTGCTGGCTGCTCGCGCTATTGAGAACCAAGCCTATGTCATCGGCTGCAATCGTGTTGGCGAGGATGGCAACGGCGTTGCGTACGCTGGTGACAGCCTGCTGCTCGATTATATCGGCCAGCCTTTGGCTGATGTGGCCGAAAACCAGGCGGCCGTATTGCAGGCAGAGTTGGATTTGACCGCTTTGCAGCAGTTTAAAGACAAATTCCCCGCTTATCTCGATGCGGATGATTTTGAGTTGCTTGACATTTGAACCCTATCTACGGATACTTATGACAACACAACCGCCACGCTTAGTGCTCGCAAGAGTATCGCGAAACCTTGGCGGTTTTTCTTTTATTGGAGCAATGGATGGCCGATAAAAAACGGTATACAAAGCCTGCACTTACTTTCGATCAGCAGCTCGATAGGTTGCTCAAGCGTGGTATTCAAGTTGAAAATGAGCCAGAAGCATTACAGACTCTTTCGCAGGTTAGCTATTATCGTTTGAGTGCGTACTGGTACCCTTTTCGTAAGCGTGATAAAGATGGAAGTGTCCATAGTAACGTCGTGCAAGGTACGAACTTTAATCAAATCCTTGATCTGTATAACTTTGATCGTAAGCTACGATTGTGCGTGCTTGACGGGCTGGAGCGAGTTGAGGTCTTAATTCGTACAAAGCTAAGTTACCATATAGGGCATAGATACAAAGCATTCGGGCATCTTGATCCTAGTAATTTTCATGAAAAATTCAATCACTCTGAATGGCTCAGGCGAGTCACTGTTTCAGTCGTAGAGTCTTCCGATGAGTTTTTAAAGCATTTTGAGCGAAACTACCAAGGCTTTCCCAATGTTCCGATCTGGATGTTGACCGAAGTCATGAGTATGGGAGCGCTCTCAAGGCTCTTTAAGGGTTTGAAGAACGACAAAAAATCAGGTTATGAAGATAAGCAACAGATAGCTAATGAGTTTGGTATGCATTACAAACAGCTGCAAGACTGGTTGCATGTCTTAACCTATGTGCGGAATGTGTGCGCGCATCATAGTCGGCTTTGGAATAGGGAATTAGCTATTCGTCCCGAAAGAATACGTAATGCAAACTGGTTGCCACCGAAAACGCCGCGTAATGACCGGCTATTTATCATTATTCTTATGATACATCAGATGCTTAAATGTCAGCCAGATGCAGCTGAGTGGAAATTATCAATAGAAAGCTTGTTATCACAGGCTTCTGAGAGTGCAATCTTAAGAGCTGGGATGGGGCTACCAATTGATTGGAAAAGTCATCCTTTGTGGCAAGCTAAGTGAAAACTATTCGAACATTCTCAATGATGTGGCTGCAAACGAGACGGCAGTTTTGTAAGCAGAGCTGGATCTGGCCGCCTTGCAGCAGTTTAAAGAAAAGTTTCCGGCTTATCTCGACGCGGATGATTTTGAGTTCATTACCCCCGATCACAGGAGCAATGTATGAGTAAATATCTAATAATCAGTGCTATGGCGTTGTTAGTCGCTGGCTGCAGCCCCCAGGAATTACCAGAAACAGGTGAGTTGGATGCCGTCCACTGGCGTTACGCCACCGATCCGCATGGCAGTTCGGCTTCCTATCAAGGTGAGCTGGTCCAGCAGGGGATTGCTCGTATCGAGTTTCAACGTGTCCCCAGAGTCGACGCCAGCAATAACTCCTGGGTGGAGCTGATTTACGACTTGCCTGAAGGGCGTTTGCAAGATGAACCCAGGATTGAACTGACGTATCAGAGCAGTACCGATTTGGTGGTTAAGTTATCGCAACAGGAATATGGTGAGTTAGGCGATCAGAGTTACGCCCATTATCAAGCGATCGTGCCTGCGGCTGAAGATTGGCAACAGGTGCAGTTGAGTCTGGCCGATTTTCAGCGGCCAGACTGGACCCCAGCGACCTCGGTGGATCAGGGCATAGTACCAAAGCATGTCAATGCCATCTATTTGGTACCAGATTTAACGGATGAGGAAGGTGGTGCCGCGCGATTGGCAGTTCGCGCTGTGCAGTTACTACCGTAACATTTTTTCAACCTTTGCCTTGATCTGAAGCGGCTTTACCGTCATAACTGTGTATCCGGCCCGTAGAGGGTAGTCTGGATGAACAGAGTAATGACAGTAGGAACAGCAATGACACCAGAACTTATGCCTTTGTATCAGGCAGCCAAAGCAGCTGCGGCTCAGGCCTATGCGCCCTACAGCCAGTTTCCGGTGGGTGTGGCTGTAAGAGCCGTCAGCGGCCAGATCTACATGGGTTGCAATGTAGAAAATGCCTCTTATGGCGCCACCGTCTGTGCTGAACGCAATGCCATTGCTGCGGGTGTGGTGGCCGGTGAGCGTCAGTTTGATGCCCTGCTGGTGTACACCCCACAGCAGGATTTAACGCCGCAAGGCGGCGTTAAAT
>JAIUMG010000046.1 GCA_022565655.1 Alkalimonas sp. | reverse complement strand
GGCTATGGCGTGACCGTCTGGCTGGGCGCTTCGCAAACACTGGGCTGGGCACCTGCGCTCTATAGCCAGTTGGGAGGTGATGCTGAACAATGGCGGCGCAGTGACAGTTGGGTGCATTTGACGCATCGTTACCCAGGCCTTGGCCGGGAGTTTATGCCGGCACTGGATGAAGGCGCTTTTTTGCTGATGCCAAGTTTAATGCCACATGCCTCCATTGGCGAAGCCCTGGATGTACTACGGCAACAAGATCAGGCCATTGCTGCCATTCCGGAAGTGCGCTCTGTGGTGGGAAAAATTGGCCGGGCAGATACTGCTCTGGACCCGGCTCCGCTTGGCATGATTGAAACCGTGATCCAATACCACAGCGAATTTAAAACCGATGCCAATGGCCGTCGCCAGTATTTTCGCTATGATCGCAAGGCTGGTGACTTTGTGCGTGATGCCTCGGGGGCGCTGGTTGAAGATCGAACAGGCCGTCCGTACCGGCAGTGGCGCGAGCATATTCAATCGCCGGATGATATCTGGCAGGAAATCGTTCGCGCTGCCCAATTGCCGGGGGTCACCTCCGCCCCCAAACTGCAGCCGATTGAAACCCGTTTACTGATGCTGCAAACCGGCATGCGTGCTGCGATGGGGGTGAAGCTGTCCGCACCAGATTTAGCGACGCTGGATCAACTGGCGCTGGAGCTGGAAGCACTGCTGCGTCAGGCTCCGGGGGTGCAGAGTGCTTCGGTCAGTGCCGAGCGTATTGTCGGCCAGCCCTATCTGGAAATTCATCCCAACCGGGCTGAAATTGCCCGCTATGGCCTGAGTATGCAGGAAGTACAGCAAACCATTGCCACCGCCATTGGTGGCATGGATGCAGGTCGCACAGTGGAAGGGCGGGAGCGCTATGGCATTACTGTACGCTACATGCGTGAACGGCGGGATAGTCTGGAGCAACTGGCCGATATTCTGATCGATACCCCGGCTGGCAATCCAATACCGTTAACGCAATTAGCCGAGATCCGTTATCAGCGCGGGCCTCAGATGATCCGCTCAGAAAATACCTTTTTAACCGCTTATGTCACTTTTGGCAGCCTGCCGGGCTGGGCCGAAGTCGATGTGGTGGATGCAGTGGCCGCTTATCTGGATAGCGCAAGGCAAGCCGGCGACTGGCAACTGCCAGCAGGGGCCAGCTACAGCTTTGCCGGCAGCTTTGAGCATCAGCAGCGGGCTGCCACCACCTTGTTGTGGGTCATTCCTTTGTCTTTGTTGCTGATTTTTATGCTGCTTTTTTTGCAGTTTCGCCGGGTCAGTACCACGCTGATGATTTTCAGCAGCATTGCGGTGGCCTGGTCAGGGGGCTTTATCATGCTCGATTGGTTTTCACAAAGCTGGTTTTTAAATATCAGCTGGTTCGATACCAATCTGCGTGAGCTGTTTCAGCTTAAGTCCTATCACTTAAGTATTGCCGTTTGGGTCGGCTTTCTGGCGCTGTTTGGTATTGCCGTCGATGATGGTGTGGTGATGGCTACCTACCTGAAGCAGCACTTTGCTACCGCTACGCCGACCAGCAAAGCTGAAGTGCGTGCCCTGGTGATGCAGGCAGCTCAAAAGCGGATCCGTCCCTGCCTGATGACATCAGCGACCACCATACTGGCGCTGTTGCCGGTGATGACGGCCAGCGGTCGCGGCGCCGATCTGATGATCCCAATGGCGATCCCAACCCTTGGCGGGATGCTGTTTGTGTTGCTAAGTGTGCTGATGGTACCGGTGTTGTATGCCGCTGTTGAAGAACGGCGGCTAAGCAGATAAATGCTGTTTGGTAAAATAATCAGGCTCATGCAGAGAGTATGGGCCTTGGTTTTCATAGTTCAGTGAAACCACTGACTAAGGGACAAAGGCATTGGCTGATTTGATAGTGTCCTTTATCGCAGAGTTTACTTTTGCGCTTTGGCTTACTTTTAAGGGGGGCATATTGAAACGTGGCTAGGCAGCAGGGCGCATTCCAGGCAAAACAAGATTTCGCTATTCAAGCTATGACGGAGTGTACGTACAATATACGTTCATTATTAACTTGACTTTGGCATCCTACTCTCGCAGTATATATACGTATAACAACCGTATAGGAGGGTTGGCATGGTTTCCATAGCGTTAAAAAAAGATGCCCGGCTGGATTTGAAGACTACTCAGAAAAATAAAGAGTTGCTGGCACAGGCTGCACTGTTGCGAGGGGTTGATATGACGAGCTTTATCATCGAACCGGCATTAAAAGCCGCAAGGCAGGTGATAGAACAAGCAGAACTGCAACATTCAGAGCAAGTTGCATTATTTAAAGCTTTATCTAAACCGGCAAAACCTACTGAAGGGTTAAAGGACTTACTTTCAGCAGGAACCTTTAGTGAGCGTTAAAAGATTTGTTATAGAGCAATATGATACGAATAAAACTTATTTCCAGCAGAAGAAATTCGACTGCGGGAACAAGATCATTAATAAGTTTGTTCACTCTTCACTGAAAAAGCAGATCAGCCAGCATTTTTCTCAGGCCTACGTGTTATTAGATACAGAGAACAGTGAATGCTTTTCTGCTTTTTATACCTTAACGTCTTTTAAATTATCTGCACCAGAATTAGATAAGCTGTCTCAGGGCAGTTTACCCAGAGATATTCCCTGTGTTCGTTTGGTTATGTTAGGCGTTGATAAAAGCCTGCAAGGACAAGGTATCGGAAAAAAAATGATGTCTGATGCATTACACAGAGTGCATAGAGCAGCAAAAGAAATTGGTATTTATGGACTCTATCTGGATGCTGATCCTGATGCCACAGCTTTTTACTTATCACTGGGTTTTACCCGTCTTGACGATGGTGGCAAAGCAGATATCGCTAAAATGTTTCTCAGTATCCAGACGATTAAGGCGTTACTTGGGTAAATCAAGGGGCCAGATCCTTTGATCTCGAGATAATTTGCTCTATCAGGACGAAGATGACTATTGGGTAATGCGCCAATAAAATTAAATATAGGGGAATGATTAATGCGTTCTTTTACAGACTCACCAAACTTTTATGCCAGAATTGCCGGGTTGTCCTATCTTTTGATCATTTTTCTTGGCCTGGTGGGCTATCTCTTTATCAGAGAACCATTATTCGTTTCTGGTGATGCAGCCTTAACAGCCAGCAATATCTTGCAAGCTGAAACCAGCTGGCGGCTCAGCATTACCGGTGATGTGCTGATGCATGCGCTGGACATCCCCGTAATGATTATTCTTTACCTCTTACTAAAGCAGGTGAGTAAACCTCTGGCTTTGCTCTCTGTCGCTTTTAATTTGGTACAAACCTCTGTGCTTGTTGCCAATAAATTGGTGCTGTTGGCACCGCTGATTATGATGAACAATGCTTACTCTTTGTCTGCCTTTACGGCCGAGCAAATCCACGCACAAGTAATGGTGCTGGCAAGTCTGCATGATTACGGCTTTGGCCTTGGGCTTATCTTCTTTGGTTTTGCCTGCATTGGCTATGGAACCCTTATTTTCCACTCGGGCTATTTTCCAAAATTTCTCGGGGTTTTGCTGATGGTCGCCGGTGTAAGTTATTTAATCAACAGCCTGACCTTGCTGGTTGCTCCGTCTCTGTCCGGCGTGGTGTTTCCTATTCTTGTACTGTCTTTTATCGCAGAGCTTTTTTTTGCTCTCTGGCTTACTTTTAAAGGTGTGCATAAAGAAAAATGGCATCAGGCTGTTGCGAAAGGGAACCAAAGCATTCTTTAGTTCATCCATCCGTCCAAACCGCGTATTCGTTACCGCTGGGATCGGTAAAATGAAAACGCCGTCCACCCGGGAAGCTGAAAATATCTTTGATGATGGTCCCGCCAGCGTCTTTCACTGCCGTTAAGCTTTGCTCCAGCTCTGCACTATAGAGCACCACCAAAGCGCTACCATGTGCAGTCAGCGCACTTTGCTCGCTTTGGTAGTAGCCGCCATCGATGCCGGCATCCGTAATGGCCATGTAATCCGGGCCATAATCGACGAAGCCCCAGCCAAATACCTTGCTAAAAAACGCCTTGGTCGCCGCCATATCGCGGCAGGGCAGCTCGATGTAGTTGATTTTTCCACTTTGTTTCATGGTGGCTCCCAATGTTTCTAAGCAGTATAGTTGGTCTTGATAGGCAGTATTAATTTATTTGATAAAAGGTTCATCATGACCCAAGCAGAACTTCAGGCTCTGGCATTGCCTTTACTGCAGCCCCTGGCGTTAAGCGAGCAGGCAGAGCAGGATTATTTACGGCTTTTGCAGCAACTGTTATCAGCGCTGCTGAACCAGCCGCAGCCTGCTGTGGTGGGCATCAGTGGTGCGCAGGGCAGTGGCAAAACGACTTTGGCAGCAATTTTGGTTCAGTTGCTGCATGCGCAAGATATACGCGCTGCTGCAGTATCACTGGATGATTACTACCTGAGTCAGGAAAAGCGGCAGCAACTGGCTAGTGAGGTGCACCCGCTACTTACGCAGCGCGGGGTACCCGGCACTCATGCTATTAAGCAGGCGATTCAGAATGCTTCGGCTGTATTGGCGGGCGAGGCGGTTTGCTTGCCGCAGTTTGATAAAGCTCTTGATCAACCGGGGGCGGCATTGCGACCTCAGCAATTGGATATGCTGATTGTGGAAGGCTGGTGTCTGGGGCTGGCTCCGCAAAGCAACGCAGAGCTGGTCAGTGCGGTGAATCGTATGGAAGCCGAACTGGATCCTGATTTGCGCTGGCGACAGTTTGTTAATCAGCAGTTGGCGGGGGCCTATAGGGATTACTGGCAACTGATGAGGCCATTGATCTGGCTGCAGGCCCCTGACTGGGAGAGCATTTGCCACTGGCGACTAAGGCAGGAGCAAGCGCTGTGGCAGCATCGTGGTACTGGCATGAGAGAAGCTGAGCTGGCGGACTTTATGTTGTCGTTTCAACGCCTGACTCAAGCGAGCTGGCAGCAGCTGCCTTATCAAGCCGATTACATAGTGACGTTAAATACGCAGCAGCAACTGACAGAACTGCATCATCAGGCGAAGCCCGAATCAGCGAAGCAGTGAAAACTGGTTGCCGCCACGATGTTGAGCATGCAGCATGGCAGCGGCTGAACGCTCTATCAGCAACATGGCATCGTTGCCATCTTCAGGAAAGCGACTAATACCAATACTGGTGGTTAGTTCGGGGGTTTGCAATGTAAAGCGATGCAAGGCATCTAGCTTCTGCAATAATTTTTCAGCAACCAGCACCGTATCATAAATCCTTGATACATCAGTGATGAGCAGCAAAAACTGATCATCAGCCAGCTGACTGATGCTGTCGCATTGGCGAATTGCAGCGCTTAGGCAGGCCAGTGTTTGTGCAGTAATTTCATTGATGAAAGCGGAGTTACAACTGTCGCGAAGCGCCTTGAACTGATCGAGCTGAATAAACATCAAAGCAAAGCCGCGGCTATGGCGTTGTGCATGCTTTAGTATAAACTGCAATTGAGCTTCTATTTGCACGATACCCGGTGTATTCGCAGGTGGCTCTAGCGCTTGCTTCTGTCGCAGTGCCAATAGCTCACACAAGGTGCGTTCTGTAATTTTCTCAGCTTGCTCCAGCTGCTGTTTTAATTCGGCATAGCTGGGCTCAGAGGGGGGCAGGGTATGCTGCATAATGGCTCCTTGCTGGACTCAGTTTACTGTTGGATCAAACTCCTCGACCGCGAATTAAACGTACAGCGACCACCACTAAAGCGATGACCAGCAAGATGTGAATAAAGCCACCCATGGTATAGGATGATACCAGCCCCAGAGCCCATAAAATAATCAGCAGTACAATGATGGTTTCTAACATGAGATGTCGCCTGTTAAGTGTTCATGTCACTTACTATGCAAGCGTTTAGTTGCTTTGTATGTTCGCTATGCAACATAAGCATAAAAAAACCCGTTTATAAAAACGGGTCAGCAATCATGCCAAATTGGATAAAGCTAGGTTTAAAATCTGGGTCTGCTATTGGCATAATAAGCATCTACATTTTTTGTCCAGGTCTTATCTGCCATATTTGGCCAGTGTTTCTTATCAAAGCCAGGTGCATCACTTAAGGTGTCTTTATCGACATTCAACACAAAGCGCTTGTTCTCGGTATCCAGTGTCAGTGCGTCCCATGGTACCGCAAATAACTTTTCACCCATGCCGAGAAATGAGCCAAATGACAGCACGGCATAGCTGACTTTGCCGTTGGTGACATCCAGCATGATTTCTTTAATGTCACCAAGATTTTCGTCTTTCTGGTTGTACACATCATTGCCTATTAAGGTATCGGCACCCATCAAATGTGGGCCTGGGCCATCAAGAGACTCTTTGTACATGCCTAAGGTATCGCGTGTTTCATAGTTCATTTTCAGCTCCAACTTGAATAGTCTTGCTGTCGAACGAGAGTGTTGACGCAAGCTTGATGCAGCATAATGGAGCTTTAGGGCCAGCTCGGTGCGCTACCACACCATACAACAAAACGTTATCAAGGTACGTTGGCGCACAGATAACCATCACAAATAACGATAGGCTCTAGGTCCAAACCAAACGAGGATCTAATTATGAAACTACATCACAACCTCTATGCTGTGCTGTTAACGCTGCCATTGTTCGTATTGACCGCTTGCGACAGAAATACCGCTTCGGCACCGATGAGCCCTGCGCAAGACAGAGATAGCAGCCAGAGTTATCAGGTGGATGACAGCAGTTTGAACCGTGATGTGACCAATGCTTTGCAGCTTGAGGCTTCGCTTAACCGCCGCAGCATCAATGTTGATGCAGATGAAGGCCATATTACACTCAGTGGCACTGTGGCTTCATTGCAGGAAAAAAACCGTGCAACAGAAATAGCCAAAAAAGTCAGTGGTGTTATCCAGGTGCACAATAATCTTGAGATAGTCATGACGACGAGCAGCTATTAAACACGCTCTAGCAACGAAAAGGAATGATAATCATGAAAACACGAAATATTTATACTGTATTTTTTCTTAGCCTGTTTAGTTTGATGCTATTAGGCTGTGGGGCAACTGCCACCAGTGAAAGTACCGGTGAATACATTGATGACACGGTAATTACCACCAAAGTAAAGGCGGCCATATTTAATCATGAGTCATTGAAAGTGAACGAAATAAGTGTCGAAACCTTTAAAGGTGAAGTACAGCTAAGTGGCTTTGTCAGCTCGGCTTCGCATATGCCGATTGCGGTGCGTTTAGCCCGAGATGTGACTGGCGTGACCTCAGTTAAGAATGATATGCAGGTAAAATAGCTGGCATTGTTTGTTTTTATGTACGTTACCGAACAGAGCAGGCCTCGGTATCAGTTATACTGAGTGCTTACTCTAATCACAGGGAAGGATAATCTATGCCTACAAATGAACGAGCGGAACGTGCTTTAGAGATAGATCATCAACCTAGCCAGAATCACTTTTTAAATGCCTTGTCTGATGATATTCAGCAACGGCTGTTTCCGCATATGGAGCTGGTGCCCATGCCTCTTGGCAAGGTGTTGTATGAGTCTGGTGAAGTGATGCGGCATGTGTATTTTCCCACCAATTGCGTTGTTTCGTTGTTGTATGTGTTGGAAAATGGTGCCCAGGCAGAAATCGCCGTGGTTGGCCATGATGGCCTGATTGGTATGTCTCTGGTACTAGGAGGTGAAAGCACCACCAGCCGCGCTATCGTGCAAAGCGCGGGTTTTGCCTATCGTCTACTGGGGCACCGAATGAAAACCGAATTCAGCCGTCATGGCGATTTATTGCATTTAACCTTACGTTATTCTCAGGCTTTGATCACACAAATGGCGCAAACAGCGGTGTGCAATCGTCACCACAGCATAGAGCAACAGCTGTGTCGCTGGTTGCTATTATCGCTCGATCGCCTAAAAGACAACCATCTGGTGATGACTCAGGAACTGATTGCTAATATGTTGGGCGTGCGTCGTGAAGGCGTGACCGAAGCGGCGGGGCGTTTGCATAAGCAAGGGGTGATTGATTACAGCCGTGGCCATATCTTCGTGACCAACCGGCCGAAACTAGAGCAATTATGCTGCGAGTGTTATAGCGTGGTGAAAGCTGAAACCGATCGCTTACTGCCCTATCGTATAACAAAAAAATAATTCTGGGCAAAAGGCTACCTGCTCCGGTGAAAGGCATTGGCTAAGTTGTTCAGCGTACCGAAGCAAGGTATCGAACCAATTATACTCCATCCTCAAGGTTGCATAGCACCTGCCTTATGCCGTTACAGGCTACCCGTGCTAAAGGTCACTTTTGTGCCTGAGTTAACTCCGCCAGTTATTGCAAATCACTTGCTTGAACTGTTACCTGCTGAAGAACGCTTATTGTTGCTTCCTCATTGTGAGATGGTTGAGCTGACGTTTGGTGCTGTGTTGTGTGAAGCGCATCAACGTTACCGCTATTTATATTTTCCGATGAGTGGTTTTATTTCACTGATGACTGCAGTGGCCGGTCATAAACCACTGGAAATTGGTTTAATCGGTAATGAGGGCATGCTGGGTGGAACTTTGGTGCTAGGCGTAACCACGGCCCCGACGCAAGCAGTAGTTCAGGGTAAAGGGACGGCCTGGCGAATTGAGCTGGTGGTGCTGCAGCAGCTGCTGAGCAATTGCCCTCAACTGCGCTATATCATTAAGCAATACTTGTTTGTTCTGATGACGCAGTTATCACAAAATACCGCCTGCGCGCACTTCCATGAATTGGAGCAGCGCTTGGTGCGCTGGTTGCTGATGAGCCACGATCGTGCCCATAGCAATGAGTTTTATCTAACTCATCAGTTACTGGCTGATATGCTGGGGGTGCGTCGTAGTGGTGTGACAGTGGCTGCCGGTTTGTTGCAGCAACATGATTGGATCCGATACAGCCGAGGTAAGATCAGCGTCCTCAATCGAGTGGCTCTGGAGCATGCAAGCTGTGTCTGTTATCAAACCGCTCAGGATGAGTATCGGCGTTTTTTGGGAGCACCAACGGCTGATACTGAGTTGAGGCTACTTACTAAGCAAGGTACGCCATAAATTAAACCATGTATTGGGGTATAGGCTGTGCCAGATAGAGAACAGTTCGCCCATGGTATCTGCCAGCGTAAGGTGGATTTGACTGCCGCGCTTTTGTAGCCAAAGGCCAAGGAGTGCTCCGCTTGCAGCAGCGATAGCAAGGCTTGCAGGGGTACTTAGGCGCACCCGAAGCGCAGCTGTCAGAGTATGAGTTTGGCTGTGCAGTTGCCGTCGCTGCTCAGGGATTTGCAGCAGCAGTTGATGGATCCGTTGATCCAGTTCAGATGATGGCAGCATCTTCAGGCTCCTTGGTTGTCGCTTGAGTGGGACGCAGGCTTTGCAGGGTCGCAGGGAAGCGCAGCAAGCTGCTGTAATAGGCACAACGTCGCAGCACATACCACAAGCCAAGTAAATTGACGATCATCGCCAGCCCGAGGGATTGCCAGGCAGATAGTGTACTTTGTTGTGCCAGCAACACGATCTGGGCCAGCAGGCCAAACCACAAAGTCAGAGCCAGCAAGCCTGCAATCAGGCCAAATACCAGCAAGGCGACCATGCTTCTGGCAACACGCTCGCCTTCCAGTGTGAGTAACTGCAGTTGGTTGTGCAATAAAACTTTGACCTGCAACCACCAGCCGGACAGCTCAACGCTGAGATCCGGCGTGGATGAAGAAACACCCGCATCAGCGGGTGTTTGGTCTGGCTCAGCTGCCATGGTTTCCACCGGCATTGCGGTTTAACCACATGGCAAAGAGTGCCCCACCAGCCAAAGCGACACCCAGCGATAGCAGTGGGTGATTACGCACCTGCGCTCTGGTGTTCTCAGTAAGTTGGTGTTGCAGGTTCTGCAGCTGGGTACTTTTGGCAGATACCGTCTCGGCAGCATGGTGAGCGCCCTTGGCCATTGAGTCCACAGTATGGTGAGCGGAATCGGTGGCTTTTTTAATGGCCGGTCCCGTCGCATCCGATGCACTATCAATGGCTTTATGCACACTGTCGGAGGCTGAGTCGACACCGCGGTCGAAGGTGCTTTGGGCGCTATTGGTTTCTGTTGGCTTGTTCATGGAAGCTCCGTTAATGTCAGCGACAGCAGGTTTGCCGAAGTCTGGCTTAGAGTGTATTGGTTTTACTGAGCCTGCTCAGTACGCCAGCGCGCTTAGCGCCGATTTAATTGCTAGCAGACTCTGCCGCCGCCAGCTTGTTTGGCCTGGTACATGGCAGCGTCAGCGTAGCTGATCAGACTTTGGGGGCTATTACCATGCTCTGGAAATAGCGCGATGCCTATACTGGCTGATAATGAAATAGAGCCGCCATCAATCAAGTATGGTTGCGCCAAAATTGTGCACAGCTTACTGCTGAAGCTGATTGCATCACTTCGATGATTGATGTTATTGAGCAATAGCAAAAACTCATCACCACCATGGCGGCTGACTGCATCGCTATCACGTATGGCAGCCGTTAAACGCTGGCTGACCTGCTGAAGCGCAGCGTCGCCTGCCGCATGGCCATGTTGATCATTAACAGGTTTAAAGTTATCTAAATCGATAAAGAGCAGTGCAAACTGATGGTGTTGCCGTGTGGCTAGGCTGATGGCGTGGCCAATCCGGTCCAGCATAATATTGCGGTTCAGTGTTTGTGTCAGTGCATCGCATTGGCTGTCGTGAGTCAGTTGCTTTAACTGAGCCTGACTGTTGCTGTTAAGCGCACCGGCCTGAAGCAAGGCGAGTGATAACACTCGATTGTCTTGCTGTAGCTGTTGTTGTTGCAGGTGCCAATGCTTTTGTTGCAGTGCAACTTCACAGCGCATGTCGGTCATATCGCTATGTAACGCATTCAGGTGCAATTGCAACACCGTACTTTGCAGTAAATGTGGATTTGTACTGACTGGTATATTCATCATCGCCGCCCTAGTGCTGTTGAAAAATAAAGCTAATTATCGATTAGCTTATCCTCAAAAAGCGCATTGAACTGTGCGGTATCGAACATTTCGTACCAGTGCTCTCTCCATTTACGGCTAACGGGTTGAATCACCGCAATCACGGTCCAATTTTGGCTTTTTTCAGCTACCTTGGTGTGTTTTTTATTTTGACTGTTTTCTCGTAAGTGCGTCAACGAACCGACACATCAGCTTGTTGGGAGTAATTTAGGTGCTCATCCTGAATGCCAGATCTTATGGCGGTTCAGCATCTTCCCGATAATTATATTGAGGAAGATCAGCTGTGATGAAGCGATTAGATCGGACATGTTGTCTGATTGACGCATCCGATTCGAGGAGATTCACATGAAAAAGCTACATTCGTATGTTTTCTATGCATTGGTTACACCAGCTATCACACTGGGTGCAAGCAGTGTGATGGCTGAGCAATCCACTTCGCCTAAAAAATCACAATATGAGCAAAACACACAACAAGCTGCCAAACAGTCTGATTTGCAGAAAAAGACTGATCGACACAATTCACGCAGTGAGCCACGCTCGCAAAACCGGGGCCATATCGATGTAGCCCCGCACAATGGTTCTCATGCGAGCAACTTGATTGGTACTGATGTCCGCACCAACGATAATGAAGATATCGGTTCGGTTGATGACTTGATTATTGATGATGATGGCCTGGTTGTGGCTATTGTCGTCAGTGTTGGTGGTTTCTTAGGTATAGGCCAGAAAGACGTTGCCATTGGCTGGGATAATATAACCAAGTCTGGTACAGGTGATAACCAAGAGTTGCGTGTTGATATGACTCGCGCGGATCTGGAGGCGGCACCCAAGTTTGAGAAGCGTGATCAATACGGTACGCAATCTGCTACTGACAGAAACAATCAGCGTAGTCAAACTGCACAACAACGTGCACAGCAAGGTCAAGCAAAGAGCGAGCAAGCGCACGCGAAACAAGGTGCCAACCAGTCTGGTTTGAATCAAGCAACCGATCGACGCAATTCGCGCGATCAGTCAAGCATGCACAACCGGGGTCATATCGACTCAGTACCTTATAACGGTATGCATGCGAGTAACCTGATAGGAACTGATGTTCGTACCAATGACAATGAGAATATTGGCTCGGTAGATGATCTCATTCTTGACGGCAGCGGCCAGATTGTGGCTATTGTAGTTAGTGTTGGTGGTTTCCTCGGCATGGGGCAGAAAGACGTTGCCATTGGCTGGGATAATATTACTAGTTCCGGCACTAGTGATAAGCAGGAATTACGGGTAGATGTTACTCGTGCCGATCTTAACTCGGCGCCTAAGTTTGCTAAACGTGATTAATATCCACTAGTTTCACTATCTGTGAAATGCATGGACGGCAGAGGTGAAAACCCCTGCCGTTTTTTTAAGCTCAGTATAAGTGCGGCATCGTACAGACCAGCTAACATGTTTCAATTACCCTGCTAGTTCTACTCCGTATCGCCATGAGTTCATGGTAAGAGGTAGAGCTGACATCACCAACATTCTGGAGAATTGCTTATGAACAGGCATCAGGACAAAAGTAAGGAAAATCAGAATAAGAGAAAAGATTACGAGGTTGCTGATAAAGTTACCGATGACAAGCGTATGAATAAAAAGGGCAAAGCTGAAAGGGGGGGGCGTAAAACTCATACTATTTTAGAAGGAATAAATGATGATTGAACTAATGAATAATAAAGTTTTTGCCATCGTGCTGCTTGTGGTTGGGTTGATCCTGTTGTTTTTCGCCTATCAATCGTCGCAAAGTATTGGTGATCAGGTGACAGAGGCCTTTACCGGCCGTTTCACGGACTCAACGATCTGGTTCATTCTGCTTGGCGCTGCGGCAACTGTGGCTGGCCTGGCACTGCTGGTGATCGGTAAGTCGTCTGGGAGCTATTAATCTGGCGAACAGTGGTTGCTGTGAAAAATAGTACTTGGCGATGATGAGCCGTTTTGTTGCATTGCCGAGTCAATAACGCAAGAAAGCATGGCATCTTCACTTGCTCCGCTTACTTGCCATTGCTGGAAGCTACAGATCAAACCTTATACAAAGTGAAGAGATTCGGGCCTAAGCGGATGTCTTTCTAAGATACCCCAAACTCCTAATGTGCCGGTATCCGTTGGATACCGGCAGCTCGTGCTTGCTTAGGTGGTTTTACTAATTTTTCGATGCTTTTTGTGGATCTTGCTTAGGTTGTTTCGGTTCACCAGCTGGCAAGGTAGATGACTGACCTTTTTGGCCTTTGTTATCACCTTTAGGGTTGTTGGTGGTTTGATTCGGCTGGGCAGATTTTCCAGCATTGTTTTTGTCGTTGTTCTGGTTCATAAAAACCTCGGTATGTGCGCAGTCAGCACAGTATTGTGCGAACTGGAAATCAACTATAGGCTGAGGTTGCATCGATGTCGGTGCGGCAGCGCGCATAGGCTCTAGCGCGTGTGTTAGTGTTGAACCGCCATGGTTTCTTGCGTCAGATCAAAGCTGTGTTGATGACACTCAGGTAGACTGAGCATTGATTTCGTCGAGATGAGAACTGCCATGCCAACTATAGAGTGGGACCCCGCATTGATTGCCAAGTACAATATCAATGGGCCCCGTTATACCTCGTACCCAACAGCACTGGTATTGCAGGCGCCTTTCGAGCTGGCCAGTGTGGCAAGCACCCTGCAACAATCCAGCGGTGAGCTGAGCCTGTACCTGCATCTGCCGTTTTGCCATCAGCTGTGTTACTACTGTGGCTGCAATAAGGTAATTAGCCGTCATCAGCACAAGGCCGATCGCTACCTGGATGCATTGGAGCAGGAGATGGCGCTGTATCAACCTTTGGTAGCACATCGCTCCATCGGGCAAATTCATTTGGGCGGTGGTACGCCAACCTTTTTAACCGAGCGGCAACTCAGCCGTTTAATGGCGTTATTTCAACGTTATTTCGATTGTTCAGCACTTGATGAACTCAGCATTGAAATTGATCCCCGTAGTTGCAGCCTGGAAAAACTGGCACATTTGCGGCAATTAGGCTTTAACCGGGTGAGCTATGGCGTACAGGATTTTGATCAGCAGGTGCAAATTAGCATCAATCGGGTGCAGGATGCCGATTTGGTCAGGCAGCTGGTGCAACAAGCCAAAGCGCTGGGGTTTCGTTCTATCAATCTGGATTTGGTGTATGGCTTACCG
>JAIUMG010000045.1 GCA_022565655.1 Alkalimonas sp. | reverse complement strand
TCGCTCAACGTGGGTGTGGCTGCAGCTTTGATCGTGGGTGAATGGTTTCGGCAGCACCAGTCAGGGTAATGCATGAACATCCGGTTAGTGATAACCCACACGACTATTGGCTGGCACCACCACAATTCCTGACTCGGTGCACTCAAAACGTTGTCGGTCTATATCTGGGTCGTGGCCAATTAAGCTGTAAGGCGCAATGCTGCTGTGCTCGGCAATAATGCAGTTTTGCAACCGAGCACCTGCGCCTACGTCAACATGGCCCAATAACACGCAATGATCCAGCTGAGCCTGTTGGTGGATCCGACAACTGGGACCAAGAACGCTATGTCGGATACGTGCATTGGCCAGTTCACAGCCGGCAGAAAGCAAGCAGTTGTGCAACTCAGCATGTTCAGAGCCTGCAATGTAGCTTGGCGGCAAGGCTTCGACAGGCCCCGCAATGGGCCAGGATTGATTGGCTAGGCGGACTTTAGGGCAGGGACCAAGCAAGTCCATATGGGCCTGATAAAAAGCATCCAAGGTACCCACATCACGCCAGTAATGAGCCCGAGTATCGTCTTCCCCAGGAATCATGTTGGCGGAAAAATCATAAACATACACCGGCTCATCCGGGTACATGCGTGGAATAATGTCATGACCAAAATCGTGGGCTGAGTCATGCTGAACAGCATCTTGCTTCAGTACCTTGAGCAGACAGTGGCGGTTAAAAATGTAGTTGCCCATCGATGCCAGCACCATGCCGCGTTGATCAGCCATTTGCTGTGCTTGCTCAGGCGATGGCTTCTCAATAAAGCCGGTCATCCGTCCATCGCTATTGACTGCGATCACGCCAAAATGATGTGCCAGGCCGACCGGAACGGGGATCGCGGCCACAGTTAAGCAAGCTTGTTTGTTTTCATGAAAATCCAGCATTTGGCGGAAATCCATTTTGTACACGTGATCAGCACTTAGCACACACAAATGCGTTGCTGAACTGCTGGCAATGCGTGGCAGTTGCTGATACACCGCACCTGCTGTGCCTGTATTAGCATCGGCTGGTGCAGCGATCAGTTGAATGTCTGCAGCATTGCTGTTTAACAACCAGTGTTGTTGCAGATACTGATGCAAGCCGGATGCCTGGTACTGGCTCAGCAGCAAGACATCATGACAGCCAGAGTTAATGCAATTGCTTAGAACGAAATCAATAATACGATAATGCCCAGCGAAAGGGATCGCCGGTTTAGCGCAATGGCTGGTTAAAGGGCGCAAACGGTTTCCTTTACCACCGGCCAGTACAATGGAAAGGAGCTTTGTCTGGACTCTGCTGGTGTTCATGCTGTGGTCTGTGCTGAACAAGCCATGTTCGCTATCCTATGAGTTGCCGCTAAAGGGATCCTAGTTATAGCAAACTGTGGCGGTTTTACTTTGTTCTGTATCAATAAATTTGGTGAAAAAGTGTACAGATTTTGGTGCTCATTATAAGCTACTGAATAGCAACCGTAATTGCTGCGCCTGGCGGTTTTGCTATGGTCAGTTGCCAGTGCTGGCGCCAGATTGAGCTGGTGTTATTCATAGCGTAGCGCATCAATGGGGTTTAAACGCGAGGCTTTAATCGCTGGAGCCAGGCCAAAGACCACACCAATTAATGTGGTAAAACCAATCGCCAGCATGATGGCCCATAAAGGCACCAGTGCATCGGGCATAGCAGGCAACAACAAGCCAATAAAGCTAGCTACGCCGGCACCCAGTGCCAAGCCAATAATGCCACCAAACAACGACAGTACCAGTGCCTCTACCAAAAACTGGATTAAAATAAACTGTGGGGTCGCACCCAATGCTTTAACAATACCAATTTCGCGGGTACGCTCTGTCACCGAGACCAGCATGATATTCATTACCCCGATACCGCCAACCAACAAGCTGATACTAACTACACCACCGGCAACCAGGGTAATACTGCGGGTAATGGTATTAAATTGCTCTATCATTCGCTCTGCACTAACGAACTCAAAGGGGTCTGGCGCATCGGCCGCCAGTTTATAGTGCTGGCGCAGAATGGCGCGCATTTGCTGTTGGATTTGCTGCGGGTCGGCGCCTGCGGCCGGTCGAAACATCACGTCGATATTTCTGGCTGCACGTTCACCACTCAGCGCTCGAATGGTGCTGAAAGGCGCAATAATATAGTTGTCCTGATCAAAACCAAACAAGCTACCGCGTGACTCTGCCACACCAATAATGCGAAACCAGTCACCCGACAGGTTAATAAATTCACCAACGGGATTATCTGGTAAATCCAGTTGTTGAATTAACGACGAACCGATAAAAGCTACCCGGCGGCGACGATCATCATCGCTGCTGGATAAAAATCGACCCAACTCCGGGTAAACCCGAACCACATTCTGGTAACTGCTATCGGTACCGATGATTTGCGATTGCGCGGTATTACGGCCATATTGCACCTGCGATCCCATGCTGAATGCCTGCATGGTAGCAGTCATGTCTTCGACATTTTGCACCCGGCTTTTCAGCAGCAGAAAATCGTCGTAATGCAGCCGGTTATGAATGCCGAGCATTTGCTGATTGGTGGGTGTATAGGCACGTAGCGTGATCATATCACTGCCAAGATCATCCAACTGACTGGTGATGCTATGGCTAAGCCCCTGCATGATGGCGACCACAGTAATCACCGCGGCCACGCCAATAATAATACCCAGCGTAGTTAAAGCACTGCGAAGGGCATGCGCGCGTATGGAAGCAAAGGCGGCTTTGCTGCCTTCAAAGCTGGCATGAAACCATTTAAACATGAGCAGCGACTCCGTGCTGATTACGAAAATCCTGTTCAATTTGCCCATCGACCAAACGGATCACGCGCTGGCAATGCTCGGCAATATCCTGCTCGTGGGTCACCAGAATAATGGTATGCCCTTCCTGATGCAGTTGATCAAACAGCGCCATAATATCCTTGGTGGTTTTACTATCGAGGTTTCCTGTTGGCTCATCGCCAAGTAAGATCCGTGGTTTGGTCACCAGAGCTCTGGCTATGGCAACGCGCTGGCGCTGGCCACCAGACAGCTGGTTGGGGAGATGGCCGGTTTTATCGGCCAGGCCCACGCGTTGTAACGCTTCAAGTGCTAGTGCTTTACGCTGGCTATTCGCCATCACCCGGTACACCAGCGGTTGCATCACATTGGCAAGTACGGTCGCCCGGGGTAGCAGGTTAAAGCTTTGAAAAATAAAGCCAACGGCTTCGTTTCGTAATTCAGCCAGCTCAGCTTCATCCAGCATAGAGACATCCCGGTTAGCCAATTGGTAGTGGCCTGAGCTTGGTGTATCCAGGCAGCCGAGTATATTCATCAGGGTTGATTTTCCCGAGCCGGAAGGGCCAATGATAGCGACATAGTCGTTCTCGGTAATGGCCAGATCCACCTGCTTCAGGGCAAAAAAGGTTTCATCGGCCATTAAGTAACTTTTACTCACTTGTTGCAGTTGGATCACGGCTTGGCTCATATCAGTGGTCCTGCCGTTCGGCGGTCAGGCGTCGTCCTTCAGTAAGGCCAAGCATGGTTCTGGCTGGCCCTACGATGACTTCATCACCCAACTGCAAACCCGATATGACTTCCTGTGCAATATCGGTGGCCATGCCAAGGGTAACTGCTTTTTTAGTGGCCTGGTCATCCTGGACTGTCCAGACATAGTATTCTTCATTATTGCGCTGAACGGCAGCTATCGGTACCTGCAAGCTATTCTCTTGCTGTGACATGATGATCTCGGCCCGGCAGCTCATGCCTGGATAAAGCGCAATATCTTCAGGTTGCAACAACACCTTGACCCGAAATGACAAGCTCTGGCTTTGGTTCATATAACGGGCCGAGGTGGCAATTTGAATGACTTCGCCATGGATTGCCTGATGCGGATAGGCAGCGGCATAAACTTCGGCTTGCTGGCCAATATGCACATTGGCAATATCGGCTTCATCAACCCGAAGCTCTGCCAAAATGGCACTGGGGTCGGCCAATGTCATCAGCGGGCTACCAATAATATTGGTGCTGCCGGCAATCACGGTTTCACCTGGTTTGATATCCACCGTCGAAAGCAGGCCGGAAATGGGTGCCCGATAGATGGTTTTACTCAGGTTATCCTCTGCCATCGCCAGGCTGGCCTGGCCCTGTTGCAAAGCCGCTTCCGCTGCCTGGATATTAATGTGAGCAATATCAAGCTGGCTTTGCAGACTGTCGATGGTTTCTTGCTGGATTAAACCACTATTGTACATCTGTTGTTGCCGCTCAAACTGGCGTTTCAGGTCGGCAAGTTGTGCCTTGGCGCGCTCAATATCAATTTCCTGACTGCGCACCAGGGCACGGGTACGGCTGACATCTGCTTCGAAGGCGGTGGAATCGAGCCGCATCAGAATTTGGCCTTTTTCAACCATATCGCCTTCCTCCACCAACACATCCAACACCCGGCCCGTAACTTCTGAACGGATCTGGATTTGGGTATTAAACTCCAGATTACCCGATGCCAAAATGCTATCGGCCAGACTACCTTCGGTGACTAAGGCCGTAGTGACCGTCGTGGTTTGTTGTTGCTTGCGGTACTGACTTAGACTGATCATTCCGATCAGCACAGCGACAATCACGGCAAATATCAGCACTTTTTTCATCGGTTGCTTCCGTTGACTCGATTTAAATTAATACAGCCCAAAGACCAAAAATTACCAGCATGGGTAAAGCAGCCAGCACCGCACTTTTTGCCGGGCTGAAGTTGCTCCAACTATGCAGGCCAACCGCAAATAATGCACTAACCCATATATAGATAAGGTTTAGGCTTTCAGCCCAGGTGTACCAAGGTTGATCAGGCTCTAACCCTAATAGCAATTGGTTCACGGATAGATAATTCGCAGTGTTCAATGGCATGTTGGGATCACTACTGATCAATACTAGAACCATAAGACCCAACATGTTCAGAATCACAGGCATATTGCTCCATACTGTCATGGCATACCAATCACCATAAGAGCGCTTTTGGCCCGGGTTTCCCACCAGCATCAGATAGACTGCCATAATTGCCAGCATAATTGGTGTCATGATCACCGCGCCACCAACAGCAAAAATACCGGTTTTATCGGCCATCTGCCCCATGACAGCACGGCTTTGTTCGATTTCAGCTGGTGTCATGTTGTGGGCCGTTTGTGCTATTTGTTGCTCGACAATCCATTCTGGGCTCATGCCTGCATAAAACCACCACATACTGATTGAACTGATCACGATCATCAGCAGCAGAGCAACCCAACTCCAGCCTTTTTTCTCCGGTAAGGTATCAAATACTTGTTTGGGCGCGACATAAATATCAAGCAGCGCCTGTGTTACATTTTTACTCATGGTTTAACTCCGTTTTTATCCAATGATTTTTTCGTCAACAATTTGCCACTAAAAGCGACGCCTATTAAAGCGCACCAGGCAATGACCGAAAAGCCAGCCGGGATGTTGGCGATGGCAATTTTCCCCAGGCTACTTTGTTCAAACATGTATACCCACTCTGACGATTCAAACATATCACGCTCCGATGTATTCACTAAAAAGTAAAATGTAACGATATTTTGCAATCGCTTGTTTGAAACTACAGCGTGGATGTTAGCGTGAGTTGTTTTGGTATGAGTAAGAAAAATGATAAGCGGTCAATTGAGGGGATTTGCGGTTGCAAGGGCATGAAAAGGTATTCTATGCGGGTAGCTCATTCCCCAGAAAGCGAAAGCGAGGCACTTGCTGGCCTTGCAGATCGACCAGCTCGTTAAACATGGCTACAGGCCGAGCCCATAGTGCTTGTTCACCATACATAGGCCGGTAAATCACCAGCCACTCTTCAGTTTCGCTATGCCGGGCTACATCAAGTACCTGATAGTATGGGCCCTTGTAGTGTTGGTAATAACCGGGCTCAATGACTGGGTTGGGGCTGCTAGCGTTCATACCAACTCTCAAAAATGATTCGAGCAGATAGGCTATCGACCTTGTCTTTGCTCAGGTTACGAAAGCCACCTTCGTCAAACAGTTGCTGGCGAGCATCGGCGGTTGTCAGGCGCTCATCATGCAGCTCAACCGGTAAACCGAAACGGCCATGCAAGCGGTTAGCAAATTTGCGCGTCCGGACGGTAAAGTCTTGTTCGCTGCCATCCATATTCAGCGGCAAACCAACCAGCAAAAGATCTGGCTGCCACTCTTTGAGAAGCGCGGCAATCTGCTCCCAATCCGGGATGCCATCACGTGCTTTGAGGGCGGGCAACAAACGGGCGCTGCCGGTTAGCTCCTGACCAATGGCTACGCCGATACTCTTGGTGCCATAATCAAAGGTCAGGATGGAACGATGCTTGGTGTTGGCAGCTTGCTGGTTCGTCGTCATCAGGCCCGGCCTACATCATTGCTCAGTTGCCAGGTTTCGATGCCCATGCTTTTGGTGGCCGCTTCCCATTTAACATCGTGCGCCATATCAAAGATAATGGTCGGGTCTGCCGGGATCACCAGCCAGGAATTATCGACGATTTCCTGTTCCAGCTGGCCCGGTGTCCAGCCGGCGTACCCCAGTGCCAACAGAAATTTCTTTGGGGCCTCTTCAGAGGTAAGTTGCTGCAAAATATCTTTGGATGTGGTGATCATCAGCTCATCTTCCAGTGCCAGACTACTCTCATAGCCAGGCCTTGCACTGTGAAGCACAAAGCCACGATCGGCTTGAACCGGGCCTCCGGCACAGACTTCTTGCTCGGTAATTTTGTTACTGCTATCGAATTGGATGTCCAGTTGCTTGAGTAACTCACCGACAGTGGCTTTCAGCGGGTGGTTAATAACAATGCCCATGGCACCTTCGGCGTTGTGTTCGCAAATGTAGGTGACGCTGCGATGAAAGAATGGATCTTGTAACGATGGCATCGCAATCAAAAAATGGTGCTGTAATGTTTGCATACTTACCTCGTAGAGTTAGTGTCATCCCAAAACAAGGCTTCAGGGTGACGACTTGTCAGGTACTGGCCTGGACCAATTGCTCAATGGTATCAAACAACTGCGCCATAATATCCACCGGTGCGGCCGCCTCAATTTCGCGGACACAAGTGGGGCTGGTGACATTAATTTCAGTCAGCTTATCACCAATGATATCCAGGCCAACAAAAATCAGCCCCTTGGCTTTTAAGGTTGGACCCACAGCTTCGGCAATGGTGCGATCGGATTCACTAATCGGCCTGACTTCACCGCGGCCCCCAGCGGCCAGATTCCCTCGGGTTTCACCTTGGGCTGGAATTCGTGCCAGGCAATAGGGCACTGGCTCGCCATTGATCATCAAAATGCGCTTATCGCCATCACGAATAGCCGGGATAAACTGTTGCGCCATAGCAAAGCGTGTATCGTGGGCGGTCAGCGTTTCCAGAACGACGCCAACATTAGGGTCATCTGCCTTTAAACGAAAAATGGATGCTCCACCCATGCCATCCAGCGGTTTGATGATCACGTCCTGATGTTGTTGCCAGAAAGCGCGTAGACGCTTACTGTCACGACTCACCAAGGTCTTGGGTGTGTGCTCGCTAAACCAGCTGGTGTAGAGCTTTTCATTGGCATCACGCAAACTTTGTGGCTTGTTCACTATCAGCGTACCACGCTGCTCAGCCAGCTCCAGCATGTAAGTGGCATAGATGTATTCGGTATCAAAGGGCGGGTCTTTGCGCATTAAGATGACATCAAGATCGGCCAGGGCGATGTCTTGCTGCTGACCAAACTGATACCAGCTCTGCTCATTTTCCTCGACCATCAGCAGCCTGGTATGGGCTCTGGCTTCACCTTCAAGCAAATACAGATCAGCCATTTCCATGTAGTGGATGGTATAGCCACGCAACTGCGCTTGCAGCAACATGGCGAAGCTGGTGTCTTTTTTGATGGTGATATCCGCAATCGGATCCATCACGATACCAATAGAAAGTGTTGTCATACTGTCCTCAGGCAAGATCGCCAAATTGCAATTGCAAAGCACTGATGGCGGTCAGTGCTGCGGTTTCGGTTCGAAGTACTCGCGGCCCTAATTGGATCCCTAGATAGCCAGCTTGTGCTGCGGCTGCTATTTCTTGCTCGCTGAAGCCGCCTTCAGGGCCAATCATTAAGCGAATATGTTTTGTTGGCTGTAGTGTCTTTATGGTGTCATCTGCCCAGGGATGCAAGGTGAGCTTCAGATCTTTTGTCGGCTCGCTGAGCCAGGCGGCTAGCGGCAGCGCCGGCAGAACTTGTGGCACCACACTGCGGCCAGACTGTTCACAGGCTGAGATCACAATCTTTTGCCATTGCTGTTGTTTCTTCTGGAGCCGCTCACCATCCAGTTTGACGCCACAGCGTTCGGAGAACAGCGGCGTGATCATGGCAACGCCGAGCTCGACCGCTTTTTGAATGGCGAAATCCATTCGGTCACCGCGTGAAATAACCTGGCCTAAATGCAAGTGAAGCGATGATTCTGTCGGATTGGGGGTGCACGAACCGATAGCAACAATTACTTGTTTTTTGTCGGCCTGCTCGATGGTCGCGGCATAATTGTTGCCATCGCCGTTAAATAGCTGCAAGGCATCACCGGCCTGCATACGCAACACCCGGCCAACATGGGCAGCGGCATCAGGCGGCAAGGCAACGTCTGATCCAGCTAAAGGTTGATCAACATAAATTCGAGGTAGTCGCATAGGGCATTATGATGGTGACAGATACAGCTATGGTAGCAAGATGGCGGGTGTTTCCAAAGAAAAACCCGCCGTAGCGGGTTTCATTATGCTGTAAAAAAAACCGACATTATCGGCGGAATAACCGTAGTACCAACAAACCCAAGCTCTAAAGCCGCTGTAGTAAAAAAGCCCTCTCAATTTTGAGAGGGCTTTTTGGCCGACTAAGGGGAGGTTAACCTGCTGGGAAGGTGTAGCTGGCACCGACACCTAATGGGATACCAAGGCCCCAGAACATCAGCAAGAAGGCGGTCCAGCATACCAGTAGCGCCACGGTATAGGGCAGCATCAAGGAGATGAGGGTACCAATACCACTGGATTTAACGTATTTCTGGCAGAACACCACGATCAGTGGAAAGTAAGGCAGCAGAGGCGTGATGATATTGGTCGAGGAATCACCCACACGATAAGCCGCCTGGGTCAAATCTGGTGAAACGCCCAGTTCCATCAGCATGGGCACCATCACGGCACCAATCAATGCCCATTTGGCAGAAGCTGAACCGACCATCAGGTTAACAAAGCCCGTCAGTAGCACAATGCCAATCAAGGTGAAGCCCATAGGGAAGGCCATTTCTTTTAACCAATTCGCACCTTTAATGGCCATCAGGGCACCAAGATTCGACTGACCAAAAGCATAGATAAACTGAGCACAGAAAAACGCCATGACGATGTAATAGCCCATGCCGCTCATCGCCTTGCTCATGCCTTCGACAATATCCCGGTGATTGCGTACTGTACCTGCGACATAGCCATAAACCACGCCGGGTATCAGGAAAAAGATAAAGATCAACGACACGATAGAGCGCATCAGCGGTGCGGCAGCATCTGCCAATTCGCCACTGCTGGCGCGCCAAGCTGAGCCTTCAGGCAAAGCGGTGGCAACCAATACCACAAAGGCAGTAACCATGGAAAGAGCCGCCCAGACCAGGCCTTTCTTTTCACGGGCAGTCAGATCGTCCAAAATGGGTAAGTCCGCAGCATCTGCATCCACTTTAGTCCCTTTTAACCGAGGCTCAATGACCTTATCGGTCAGAAACCAACCTACGGCTACAACCAATACCGTTGAAGCTGTGGTGAAATAGAAGTTGTTCAGTGGATTGATGACCAGATCAGCGGCAGCCGGGTGAGCTGATAAATTCACTGCTTCCTGGGTAAATGCTGCTAGCATTGGGTCCAGGCTTGATGGAATAAAGGTGGCAGAGAAACCGCCTGACACGCCGGCAAAAGCGGCTGCAATTCCAGCCAATGGATGACGTCCTGCGGCATAAAAAATAACAGCCCCTAACGGGATCACCAGTACATAACCCGCATCCACGGCAACGTGGCTTAAAATACCAACGGCAATCAGCACTGGGGTAAGTAACATCTGTGGTGTAACACTTAAAATAGAGCGCAGGCCAGCATTAATAAAGCCGGTGTGCTCGGATACCCCAAGACCTAGCATCGCCACCAATACAATACCAAGCGGGGCAAAGGTCACAAAGGTATTGACCATACGAGAAGTAAATTCGGTTAACGAACTGCCTGCCAACAAATTTGCGATTTGGATCGATTCGCCGGTACGTGGATCGACTTCATTAAAGCTGACACCAGAAAGCAGCCAGGAAGCTACCCAGACAAAAACCATCAGTAAGGCAAATAAAATCGCTGGATCAGGAAGTTTGTTACCGGCAACTTCAATCGCGTTCAAAGCGCGATTAAGCCTGCTCGGTTTTTCCGCCGGAGTGGCTTGTGGAGTGGACATAGGTTTTCCTTATAATTTTTATGGGGCGAGCGTGCGCCGTGTTCCCCTGAAGCTTATTTTTATAGCGGTCTGAATATCAGTATTCAGACAAGAGCATTATCATACACAAAAAATGGTGCAGTGAAATAGCCGGGCTCAGATAGAAAAAAGGAGAGCCGAAGCTCTCCTGATACAAATACGTTCACTTTACTTGGCGTATTGACGCAACGCTTCAGCTTTGTCGGTTTGTTCCCAAGGGAACTCTGGCCGGCCAAAGTGACCATAGGCAGCCGTTGGCAGATAGATAGGGCGCTCAAGTTGCAGCATTTCAATTAAACCATGCGGGCGCAGGTCGAAATGCTCGCGGATTAAACCGATTAACTGATCTTCTTCCAGTTTACTGGTGCCGAAGGTTTCCACGCTGATGGATGTTGGCTCGGCAACGCCAATAGCATAAGACACCTGAATTTCGCAGCGGTCAGCCAAACCAGCAGCGACAATGTTTTTCGCCACATAACGGGCTGCGTAAGCGGCAGAGCGATCCACTTTAGATGGGTCTTTACCGGAGAAGGCTCCACCACCATGACGTGCCATACCACCATAGGTATCGACGATGATTTTACGGCCGGTTAAACCACAATCGCCCATCGGGCCGCCAATGACAAAACGACCGGTTGGGTTGATAAAGAACTTGGTTGCGCTGGTTAACCACTCAGCGGGCAACACTGGCTTGATGATTTCTTCCATCACCGCTTCACGCAGGTCCTCGGTGCTGATGGTATCGCAATGCTGAGTAGACAACACCACGGCATCAATGCCAACCGGCTTGCCATCTTCGTAGATAAAGCTGAGTTGCGACTTCGCATCAGGACGTAACCATGGCAGGGTGCCATCTTTACGGACTTTTGCCTGACGCTGCACTAAACGGTGTGAATAGGTAACCGGGGCAGGCATTAATACATCGGTTTCATTGCTGGCGTAGCCAAACATCAGCCCTTGATCGCCTGCGCCTTGCTCGGCCGGTGATGCGCGGTCAACGCCCTGATTGATATCAGGGGATTGTTTGCCGATGGCATTTAATACCGCACAAGAGTCGGCATCAAAACCCATATCGGAATGTACATAGCCGATATCACGCACTGTTTTACGGGTTAACTCTTCAATATCGACCCAGGCAGAGGTGGTGATCTCACCACCAACCAACACCATACCGGTTTTAACGAAGGTTTCACAAGCTACGCGGGCTTTAGGGTCTTGCGCAAGAATAGCATCCAGTACTGCATCAGAAATTTGATCAGCAATTTTATCCGGATGCCCTTCGGAAACAGATTCAGACGTAAAAATATGTTGAGCCATGGGCGTTATGTCCATCCAAAAAATTAAATAGATTCAACTCGTGACAAAGGTTTTATCCAGTACGAGTTCGTGGTCGTCGGACCGTGTTAACGGCTATTTTAAAGAATTAGATCAGCCTTGGCTAGAAAAAGTTGACTTCCAGACGTCTGTGACGCCAAATTCAACCAAGATGTAGTCGGTTTGAACGCGAACCTTTGTTGCTGGTTTCGATTTAAATTTGCCATTAGCGGTTGGCTGGGTGAAAATATGCAGCATAACAATAAATCACGCTCGAATTACCTAGTATCAGGTAAGGCAGTCACGGTATAACAGCAAACCTCAGGTGATCATGGTTCGGCGCCCGCAGCTGAACGTATTTCATCACAGAATCGAACAGACAAAGACGCCCAGGAGTAAGCATGCCTTCTCGTAAACAACTCGCCAATGCGATCCGTGCCTTAAGTATGGATGCCGTTCAAAAAGCCAAATCAGGTCACCCAGGAGCCCCGATGGGAATGGCTGATATTGCTGAAGTATTATGGCGTGATTTTTTAAAGCACAATCCAAGCAACCCGAACTGGGCTGATCGCGATCGCTTTGTGCTATCCAATGGCCATGGCTCCATGCTGCTGTATTCATTGTTGCACCTTTCCGGCTACGATTTAGGCATTGAAGATCTGAAGCAGTTTCGTCAATTGCATTCCAGAACACCGGGCCACCCTGAGTATGGTTATGCTCCAGGGGTAGAAACCACCACAGGCCCGCTAGGCCAGGGCATCACTAATGCAGTGGGTATGGCGATTGCCGAAAAATCCATGGCTGCGCAGTTCAATCAGCCAGGGCATGAGGTGGTCGATCACTTCACCTATGTCTTTTTAGGCGATGGCTGCTTAATGGAAGGGATCTCGCACGAAGCTTGCTCACTAGCCGGGACGCTGGGCCTTGGCAAACTGATTGCGTTTTGGGACGACAATGGCATTTCTATTGATGGCGAAGTGGAAGGCTGGTTTACCGATGATACACCTGCTCGCTTTAAGGCCTATGGCTGGCATGTGATTGAGTCGGTCGATGGCCACGATTCTGCTGCGGTTAAAGCCGCCATTGAAGCGGCGCGTGCAACGGATCAACCGACATTGATCTGCTGCAAAACAGTGATTGGCTATGGTGCGCCCAACAAAGGCGGTAGTCATGATTGCCATGGCGCGCCCTTGGGCGATGCTGAAATTGCTGCCAGTCGTGAATTCTTGCAGTGGCCACACGCGCCGTTCGATATTCCGGCTGATATCTACGCCGAGTGGGATGGCAAGAGCAAAGGCACTGCAGCCGAACAGGCCTGGCAAGAGAAGCTAGCGGCCTATCGCGCGGCTCACCCGGAGTTGGCGGCAGAGTTTGAGCGTCGGATGAGCGGCGACTTACCAGCCGATTGGGCAGAGCAAAGCGCCGCCTACATTGCGGATTTGCAAGCCAATCCACAAAACATCGCGACCCGCAAAGCCTCACAAAATGCTTTAAATGCGTTTGGTCCGCTGTTGCCGGAGTTTATGGGGGGCTCAGCCGATTTAGCAGGCTCAAACCTGACCATCTGGTCTGACTCGAAACCATTAACTCAAACCGATGCCAGCGGCAATTACATTTATTATGGGGTGCGTGAGTTTGGTATGTCGGCCATCATGAATGGTATCGCCTTACATGGCGGTTTCGTGCCTTATGGCGCTACCTTCCTGATGTTTATGGAGTATGCTCGTAATGCGGTGCGGATGGCAGCACTGATGAAGCAACGGGTGATTTTTGTCTATACGCATGATTCAATTGGCCTTGGTGAAGATGGTCCGACCCACCAACCGGTTGAGCAATTGGTGGCACTACGCGCTACGCCAAACCTAATGAACTGGCGTCCTTGTGATCAGGTTGAGTCTGCGGTTGCCTGGCAAGCCGCGATTGAGCACAAGAGTGGCCCAAGCAGCCTGATTTTTACCCGGCAAGGTTTGCCGCAACAGCAGCGTAACCCCGAGCAATTGGCAGCTATTCGCCGCGGTGGTTATGTACTACTGGACTGTGAAGGCACCCCTGAGCTTATTTTAATTGCGACCGGTTCCGAGGTGCAGCTGGCCATGCAAGCGACGGATACGTTGCAAAAAGATGGCCATAAAGTTCGGGTGGTTTCTATGCCATCAACCGATGTGTTCGAGCAACAAGATGCCAGTTATCGTGAACAGGTTCTGCCTGCTGCGGTCAGTCGTCGTATTGCGGTAGAAGCGGGCATTACCGATGGCTGGTACAAATATGTCGGCTTGAATGGTGCAGTGATCGGCATGACAACCTTCGGTGAGTCAGCGCCTGCTGAGCAATTGTTTGAACACTTTGGTATTACTACTGAACGGGTGTTGAGCACTGCACGTGAATTGCTGCGTGGTTAACTTCAGGCTGCAAAGCGAAATGAGGCCTGCTCTAAGCGAACCTTTGAAGCCCCGGACGGGCTTCACAGAGCCCCCATGGATGGG
>JAIUMG010000044.1 GCA_022565655.1 Alkalimonas sp. | reverse complement strand
GCCGGCAAAGGATAACGTTGTTGCTCTTCACTGTGAATATGGTGTTTGATCAGCTCGCTACTTGTGGTCAACCAGACGTATGACCCGGCAAGCCGAAGCTGACTCACTGGCTCCCGAACCGATGAAACCCGGCTAATCTCACCCTCTTGTACCCGGAATAATTGCTCCGCCGCCACCCATACTTCACCGGCGCTCACTTCTTCTATAGCCGTGACTTCAGTGAGTATATTAAACCGCTCAAAGCTAAGCTGCGCTGGATCCAGCCGGCTTAAGCCCGCTTTGGTGCCAACCCAGATATCTCCCTGGCTATCGGTTAATAACACATTGATTGCATTGCTGGCTAACTGACGATGTTGTTGCGTGGTAAAATTTTGAAAAGCGTAACCATCAAACCGGTTTAAGCCGAATAAGGTACCAACCCAGATATAACCGGTATGGTCCTGAGCCAAAGCACGAGCTGAATTGGAGGATAAGCCGTCGGCACTGTTCCAGTGCTTGATATCGTAATCATAAATGGATTGAGGCAAAGCGGCATGCAGTGAAAAACTGAACCACAGACAAAGTAAATACCACCTTGTTTTCATGCCCGCATCCTTGTTTTTTTACCCTGGCAACCACCATATCAGGCCATGCAATACCAAACAGGCCATGAGGCCAGCAACAACATCATCCAACATGATGCCATGACCGCCATGAACTTTCTTATCCAACCAGCCGATTGGCCATGGTTTCACAATATCAAACAAGCGAAATAACACAAAGCCCAGAAGTAATGTCCACCAATGCAATGGGATCAACAACATCGTGACACCATAGCCAACAATTTCATCCCAGACAATAGCGCCGTGGTCATGCTCACCAACATCCCGTGCTGTGCTGCCACATAGGTACACACCCAACGCATAGGCTATGATCAGCACCAGTACATAGCTCCAGACCGGCACCAGCATTAACAGAGCAACCAAGGGTATCGCCACCAGGGTCCCAAAAGTACCTGGCGCTTTCGGCGCTAAGCCGGCACCAAAGCCAAGGGCCAGAAAATGCCGCCAATTACTCAGGTCAAATAAATGCCGGCTCATACAAAATGCTCGAAGCCATGATGTTCATAAGCGAAGGGCTGATCAGCTGATTTAAGCTCCAGCTTCCCCGCTACTCCGGTAACACGGCCAATACAAGTCACCGGGACGCCGTATGGAGACAAAAGCACGTCCAGAGTTCCTCTTTTATTTTCAGGCACCGTGAACAAGAGCTCGTAATCCTCACCACCAGATAAAGCCAAAGCAATAGCGGTAGTCGAGTCACAGCTATCACGTAAGGCCTGCGATAAAGGCAATTTATCAATATCTATACTGACGCCCACCTTAGAGCGATGCAGTAAATGCTGAATATCAGAGTACAACCCATCCGATAAGTCCATGGCACTGCTGGCAATAGTCCGCAGCGCCTGCCCCAAGGCAACCCGTGCTGTCGGATAATGAAAACGTTGCAAAATATGGGCACTATGTTTTTTACTCACTTCAACCTGGCCCTGACAAAGCCGCAAGCCAAGCGCTGCATCACCTAAGGTACCGGTCACATACACATAATCCCCGACCTTGGCACCACTGCGGCTTAACGCCTTCCCATGTGGCACCTGCCCTTTTGCGACCACACTCAAAGTGAGCGGCCCACGTGTGGTGTCCCCCCCCACTAACTGACAGTTGTAGTAATCGGCGGTCTCACTAAAAGCTGCGGCAAAGGCTTTTATCCAGTCATCATCCACTTTAGGCAATGTCATGGCCAGCGACAGCCAGGCTGGCTCCGCTCCCATCGCGGCTAAATCGCTGATATTCACCGCCACCAGTTTGTGGCCCAAAGCTCTTGGATCAACATCCGGGAAAAAATGTGTGCCTGCGACCATGGTATCCGTGGTAACCACTAAATCGTAGCCATCACGCAACTGCAACACCGCACCATCATCACCAACCCCTAACAAGGTATCTGAGCGATGACGACCAGAGTCGGCAAAGTAACGTTGTATGACTTCAAATTCACCCATAGAAGTAAAAAAGCCGACAGACGCCGGCTCTCCTTAATTTGGTCGCAGAACGCGAACCGCTTTATCGAGGATACCGTTGACGAACTTATGGCTGTCGTCAGCAGCAAAAGACTTGGCAAGCTCAATAGCTTCATTGATCACCACCTTGTATGGCACATCGAGTCGATATTTCAACTCATAGCCAGAGACGCGCAAAATGGCTTTTTCGACTTGATCAATTTCATCAAAAGGTCGATCCAAAAATGGTTTGAGTAGCTCATCCAGTGTTTGATGATAGCTGGCGACACCGCGCAACAGATCCTGAAAATAAGCGACATCAATTTGCTTTACGTTGTTTTCCAGCAACAATTGTTGCTCAACATCCTGGATCTTGTTGTGGCTGATTTGCCAGCTATAGACACCCTGAACCGCTAAAGCACGCGACTTGCGACGAGCGTTCGGTTTCATTCTGCTTCCCTCACAACAAATCCAACACGTTAACCATCTCCAAAGCAGACATGGCTGCTTCGGCACCTTTATTGCCCGCTTTCGTTCCAGCGCGCTCAATGGCTTGTTCAATGGAGTCGACCGTCAACACACCAAAAGCCACGGGTAAGTCTTGTTGCATGGCAACCTGGCCGATGCCCTTAGTGCATTCGGATGAAACGTATTCAAAGTGCGGAGTACCTCCACGGATCACAGCCCCCAGGGCAATGATTGCATCGTACTCTTTACTGGCAGCAACGCGCTGCACTGCTAATGGCATCTCAAACGCACCAGGTACCCGGATCACCGTGATATTGTCATCGCTGACCTGGCCTACTCGCTTCAGGGTATCGATCGCTCCCTGCAGCAGACTTTCAACAATAAAACTGTTAAAGCGTGCAACCACCACAGCAAACTTCTTATTTGGTGCAGTCAAACCTGCTTCAATTACCTGCATCTGCAGCTCCAATTGATGTATTCCACTAAAATTGCCGCGTATGATACCACAACTGCGGCAAAGCCGAAGTATTTAAGCATTCGCTACAAGGCTCAACCCGGTTGTGACCTTACTTAATCGCGTGTTATTCGCTGACATAATCAACCACTTCCAGACCAAACCCAGACAATGCATGGTATTTCTTCGGCTGGCTCAGTAAGCGCATTTTCCCCACCCCTAAACTGGCCAGAATTTGCGAGCCGACCCCAACATTGCGTGACGTGCCCTGCCAGGGTTTGGTCTTCGGTTGTTCACCTTTATCTTCCGATTCAAACGCCTGTACCATACGGATCAGCTCCTCTGGCGTTTCATGTTTGCCGAGTAAGACCAGCACGCCGCCCTCATCAGCAATACGTTGCATCGCCTGATGCAATGGAAAACTGCGATTTGCCGCCCGATCAGCCAACAGTAAGTCGCTAAACGTGTTGTATAAGTGCACCCGCACCAGGCAAGGCGTATCCGCAGAGATGTCGCCTTTAACCAAAGCAAAGTGAATTTGATTATCGATGGTATCGCGAAAAGTCACCAGCTCAAACTCACCCACATCCGTGGTCAGCTGGCAGCGGGCTACTTGCTCGATGGTCGTTTCGTTTAAATTGCGGTACTCGATAAGATCCGCAATCGTGCCAATTTTAATGTTGTGCTTGGCGGCAAACTTTTCCAGATCAGGCCGACGCGCCATGGTGCCATCGTCGTTCAAAATTTCAACGATCACAGCAGCAGGTTCCAGCCCGGCCATACGGGTTAAATCGCAACCGGCTTCGGTATGCCCCGCCCGGATCAACACACCACCATTCTGTGCTTTCAACGGAAAAATGTGCCCAGGCTGCACAATATCACTTGGCTTGGCATCTCGAGCCACGGCGGCTTTCACGGTACGAGCACGATCCGCTGCAGAAATTCCGGTTGTCACGCCTTCAGCCGCTTCAATCGACACCGTAAAGGCGGTTGAAAACTGCGATTTGTTGCTATCAACCATCAAAGGCAGATTCAGCTGGCTACAGCGTTGCTCGGTTAACGTTAAACAAATTAAACCACGGCCATGCGTCGCCATAAAATTAATCGCCTCTGGCGTGACGTACTCAGCCGCCATCACCAGATCACCTTCATTTTCCCGATCTTCATCATCCATTAAAATGACCATTCGCCCCTGACGAATGTCTTCGATGATTTCCGCGGTGCTATTTAATTGCATATAAACCTTCTTAGATAAAGCCCCTGCTTTGCAGCAAAGAGGCAGTGACTCCTGACGACTGAACCTGTTCAGCCTGTTGTAAACGATCCAAATACCGAGCAATAAGATCAACTTCCAGATGCATTTTCATGCCAACGTTCGCCTGTTGCAAAGTCGTCATCTGCACGGTATGCGGCACTATGGTTAGCCGGAAGGCATCTGCTGTTAATTCATTCACAGTCAGGCTAATACCATCGATGCTCACCGAGCCTTTTTCTGCAATGAAGCGGCTAAGCTCAGCAGGCATTTCATACCAAATATCCCAGCTATGGCTGGCTTTCTGAATGGAGCGAATCACCACAACACCATCCACATGGCCACTGACCATATGCCCTCCCAAGCGACTGGTTGCCAGCAAGGCCTTCTCCAGATTGATCACCTGCCCCGGTTGGTAACGGCTGAATAAAGTACGCTGCAAGGTTTCGGCGGATAAGTCAGCCTGAAAACCATTCGCGGTTTTAGCCGTCACCGTCAAACAAACACCATTACTGGCAATACTGTCACCGAGCTGAACATCCGCCATATCCAGCGCTTCGCAGTCGATCCATACCTGTAACCCCTGCCCGGCCATTTTACAGGCACGAAGACGTCCGACAGCGGCTATAATTCCTGTAAACATCAGTATGCCCCTTGAACATGAGGTTGAGCAATAATACGTAAATCAGGGCCAAGCTGGCGGATATCCTGCCAGGTCAATTCAATCGCCTGTGATAAATCAGTCAGTACGGCCATATCGACCAGGCTACGACTGTCTGAGCCTAACAATTTAGCGGCCTGATAAAGCACCAGCTCATCCACCAGGCCAGCCTGCAGTAACGAACCGGCCAGCCGTGCTCCGGCCTCCACCCAAATGCTGTTAAATGCATACTCCCTCAGCGCAGCAAATACCGAGGATAGCTGAAAATAACCGTCCTGGTCACGTTCAGCATACAAGGCTCTGGCAGCACCAGGCGCCGAGGCTGTGCAACCAGCAGGGTACACCAGCAGAATGTCGCCGCTTTGTTGAAACAAAGCTTCATTGCCGGTCAGGCGTTGCCGTGCATCCAGGATCACCCGTACAGGTTGTCGAAAAGCCCCATTGTGCAGTGGGCTGATAGGCTGATTCGCCTGTTCAGCCCGAAGCGTTAATCGGGCCTGATCCTGCAGCACCGTCTCTGCTGTGGATAACACAGCGCAGCTCAAAGCTCTAAAATGCTGGACGTCAGCACGGGCCTCACCCGAACTGATCCACTGGCTTTTACCATTTGCCAAAGCGGTTTTGCCATCTAAACTGGCCGCTAACTTGACGCGAACCAAAGGCCGACCTTGTTCCATACGCGTTAAAAATCCGGGGTTCAGTGCTCTGGCAGCATCGGCCATGAACCCCGATACCACTTCAATACCAGCGGCCTGCAGCATCTTCGCCCCTTTGCCAGCCACCGCAGGGTTTGGGTCTTGCATTGCCATCACCACCTTGGCGACTTTGGCATCGATCAAGGCCTGAGCACAAGGCGGCGTTCGGCCAAAATGACTGCATGGCTCCAGGGTGACATAACAGGTAGCACCACGACTGTGCTCACCGGCCTCTCGCAGTGCCATCACCTCGGCATGAGGGCCTCCTGCCTGATGATGGTAACCCTGTCCAATCACCTTATCGTGCTTGACCATGACACAACCAACATTGGGGTTCGGCGTGGTGGTGTATCGGCCTTTAGCCGCCAGCTGAATGGCCTGAGCCATAAACTGAGCATCCAGTGCCGACAGACTCACTCTTTATCTCCTAAGCGCGCAATGGCTTCGCCGAACTCACGAATATCTTTAAAAGATCGATAAACCGAAGCAAAACGAACATAAGCCACTTTATCCAGCTGAACCAGTTCATCCATGATCAAATTACCCAGTAACTGGCTACTGACTTCACGTTCACCAGTCGCACGAAGCTGTGATTTGACTTTATTGATCAACTGCTCCGTTTGCTCGGTGGCCACAGGCCGTTTTTCCAGCGAACGCAGCAAACCACTGCGTAACTTATCTTCGTTGAAAGGCTCACGAGAACCATCACGTTTGACAATACGAGGCATCACCAACTCAGCCGATTCAAAGGTAGTGAAGCGTTCATGACAAGCGCCACATTCACGCCGACGACGAACCTGGTGGCCATCAGCAACCAAGCGTGAATCAATGACTTTGGTTTCATCTTTACCACAGAAGGGGCAAAACATAGTTGATCATCCTCTGGCTGCCAGCTAAAGGCAAAAAAGGCCGCAATAGCGGCCATTTTAGCATGAAAATCAAGCTTTAGGCATAGACGGGTAAACGACCACACAACTCGGAAACCTGAGCTCGAACCCGATCGATCACGGACTCATCGGCCAGGTTATCCAGAATGTCGCAGATAAAATCTGCTACCAGGCGAGCTTCAGCCTCTTTAAAACCACGGCGGGTAATCGCTGGGGTACCGATACGCAGCCCACTGGTGACAAACGGAGAACGAGGATCATTTGGAACTGAATTTTTATTGACAGTGATATGAGCGCGCCCTAAAGCCGCATCAGCATCTTTACCCGTAATGTCTTTGTTGATCAGATCAACCAGAAACAAATGGTTTTCCGTGCCACCTGAGACAATGTTATAACCGCGCTTGATCATCTGATCGCACATGGCTTTGGCATTCACAATCACCTGCTGTTGATACACTTTAAACTCAGGCTCAAGCGCTTCTTTAAACGCGACAGCTTTAGCGGCAATAACATGCATCAGCGGGCCACCCTGACTGCCAGGGAAGACGGCAGAATTAAGCTTTTTCTCAATGGCTTCATTGCTACGGGCTAAAATCAAACCACCGCGTGGGCCAGCCAGAGTCTTATGCGTGGTGGTCGTGACCACATCAGCAAAAGGCACTGGGTTTGGATACAAACCAGCAGCCACCAAACCAGCCACATGCGCCATATCAACCAACAAATAAGCACCGACCTTATCAGCAATGGCACGAAAACGCTGCCAGTCGACAATGCCAGAGTAGGCAGAAAACCCAGCAATAATTAATTTCGGCTTGTGTTCCACTGCCAGTTGTTCAGCCTGCTCATAATCAATCACACCGGTTTCAGGGTGCAAACCGTACTGCACTGACTTGTAGAGTTTACCAGAGGAGCTGACCGTTGCACCGTGCGTTAAATGGCCGCCATGTGCCAGGCTCATGCCTAAAATCGTGTCACCTGCTTCCAGCAACGCCAAAAAAACGGCCGAATTGGCTTGAGAGCCAGAGTGCGGCTGAACATTGGCATAGTCGGCACCAAACAACTCTTTGGCACGTGCAATGGCTAAATCCTCAACCAAATCAACATGCTCACAGCCACCGTAGTAGCGTTTATGAGGATAGCCTTCGGCATATTTATTGGTTAACTGAGTGCCTTGAGCCTCCAGAACCCGCGGGCTGGCATAGTTTTCAGAGGCGATCAGTTCAATATGATCTTCCTGGCGCTGAGTTTCATCAGCAATGGCCTGCCACAAGGCAGCATCATAATCGGCAATCTTCATGTCACGCTTCAACATAGGTTCTCCTGCGGCGCTTCACCATATCAGCTAATACGCTCGGTTCAATACTCTCGGTTCAACAGGCTTTATACCTGAAATGCCGCATATTCTACCTGCAAATGCCTGTTGATGCACTTAGAATTTAGACATCTAAACATCTACTGTACAGTCTGTTGACACTAAAGTGTGCATGAATGCTGACATTTATACCCAAGTAAGCACCGCTTGATTTGCGTCATCGAAAAAAACAGCTAGAATACTGTTTATATATACAGCTATATTGGCGCGATACTGAATGCAACGAAAAATTATTCATATTGATATGGATTGTTTTTTTGCCGCCGTGGAGATGCGCGATAACCCCGCCTTACGCGATATCCCTATTGCTATAGGTGGCAGTAAAGTGGCGCGAGGAGTGATAGGCGCCTGCAATTACCCGGCTCGGGTATTTGGGGTGCATTCAGCGATGCCTACCGCTCAGGCGCTCAAGCTATGTCCTCATTTATTGCTGCTGCCAGGCTCAATGAGCAAATACAAGGCGGCCAGCCAACACATTATGCAGATCCTCAAGCGCTACAGTGAACAGATTGAGCCCTTGTCTTTGGATGAAGCTTATCTGGATGTTAGCCAAAGCACACGACATCAGGGCAGCGCGACTCGAATTGCAGCAGAGATCCGTGCAGTGATCCTGGCTGAAACCGGTTTGACAGCCTCAGCTGGTGTCGCTCCCAACAAATTTCTCGCTAAAATTGCCAGTGATGAGCGTAAACCCGATGGTCTGTTTGTGATACGGCCGGATCAGGTCGCAGCCTTTGTGCAGCAACTGGCCATTGAAAAAATTCCCGGTATCGGCCCGAAAACTGCCAAGCGACTGCATGAACTTGGCGTGTATTTTTGCCCGGATATTTTTCAGTTGCCACTGGCTAAGCTGGTACGACAGTTTGGTGCTTTTAGTCAGCTGCTGTTGGAGCGCTGTCAGGGCATTGATCATCGCGCAGTCTCACACCAACGCCAGCGCAAGTCAGTGGGTGTCGAACATACCTATGCTGAAGATATAGAACAGCTGGAGCAATGTCAGGCGCAATTGCCTGGTTTGTTGCAAACTCTGCTACAACGACTCGAGCACCATCAGAGCCACCATAGCATCCAAAAGCTGGGAGTTAAGCTGAAGTTTAATGATTTTCAGCAAACCACCGTTGAACAGCAAGCTCACAAACCATCACTCGCTCTCTTACAGCAGCTGCTGGTGACGGCCTGGCAGCGAGGACAGGGACGTTCAGTTCGTTTAATTGGTGTTCAAGTCGGTTTAGCCAACCAGGATCAACGTCAGCTGGCACTTGAGCTTGAATAAAAAACCAGCGCATCAGCGCTGGTTTTTTTAATATGGTTTCACCAGTATTATGCAGTGACGGTTACATTTTCTGCCTGAGGACCTTTTTGTCCATCAACAATTTCAAACGTAACCTGTTGGCCTTCTACCAGAGTGCGACGACCGGTGCCATTGATAGCCCGGAAATGAACAAATACATCCTTGCCACCCTCACGCTCAATAAAGCCAAACCCTTTATCTTCGTTAAACCACTTCACGGTACCGGTAATTAAATCAGACATAACTCTCTCTTACTCAACTGTAGTAGCCAGTTTCCTGGCCGGACTTAAACGTAGCGGTCATTTCAAGCAGGCAGTCACTAAGTTTGCAACGGCATCCAGCCGTAACTTAATAGATACCAACCACACCACCAGACCACTTAAACCGGCAGTTTCTGACCATAAAAACAAAACCTTAGCCAATGGCTGTTGATCTTGTTATGGGCAACTCACCAAGGCTGTACCCATAAATTTAGTGTAGCACTGAATCATTGAAATACGACATCAGGCCATAATTAATTTTTTACGACAGACCAGGGACGCGTTAATTTTTTTTGCGCAATACCGGAATATCACCGTCATCACCGGCACTGTATCCTTTTGGTTTTTTATCCGGCCTAACGGGCTGATCTTTGGTATTTCGCTTAGCTTTCGTCGACTTCGATTTCTCCGCCGGCGTTTTTTGCTTCACAGACACTTTAACCGCTTTCTTGGCAACAGCCTTGCCAGTAAAACTGGCTGGTAAACTCTCTATCACATCAAACTGGATGGGTTTATGAAAAAATGCTTCGAGCAACTGCAAGCTTGACCAGTCTTTTGGCCCCACCAATGAAATGGCTTTGCCTTGCATGCCAGCTCGTCCGGTCCGGCCAACCCGATGGACGTATTCTTCAGCAAATTTAGGCAAATCAAAATTAATCACATGGGAAACTTGCAGCAAATCCAGCCCACGCGAAGCCACATCCGTGGTAATAAGAATTTGTACATTGCCACGTGCAAAATCCTGCATGACGGCATTGCGTTTGCTTTGCGATAGCTGACCACTAAGCCCAATAGCTTGAAAGCCTTGCTGTTGACACCAAAGTGCCAGTCGATCGGTATCAGCCCGGGTGGCAGTGAAAATAATCACCTGCTTTAAGGCTTCCTGCTTCAGGTGATACTCAAGGATGGCTTCTTTATGGCTTAAATGATCACACAAATAAAAGTGTTGTTTTATATCAGCATGTTGTTGATGGGCATCATCGGTGGTAATTCGGTGTGGCCGATTCAGCAAAGCCAATGCCAACTCGTTAATATCGATCTGATCCAGCGTTGCTGAGAACAATAACGTTTGGCGCAAACGGTGACTGGCCGCTTTATGAATGGTCAACAACTGGCTGGCAAAGCCTAAATCCAGCATCCGGTCGGCTTCGTCCAGGATCAATAGCTCCAAACCTTCAACAAATACCGAGCGATGGCTTAGATGATCAGCAAAGCGACCTGGTGTCGCGACTATTACTTGCGGTTGACGCTTTAACTGCTTTTCTTGATCATTAAAGTTCTCACCACCAATAATCAGTGCAGCATTAATGCGAGTATTCGCTACCAGCAAACGAAGTTGGCCATACACCTGTTTCGCTAATTCTCTGGTCGGCGCCAGAATAAGTGCCCGGGCATCTTTTTGCGACAGTGGCTTACTCTTCAGCATACGCTGCATCATCGGCAACAGATAAGCCAAGGTCTTGCCAGAGCCTGTACGGGATGACACCAACAAGTCTTTGCCACTCAACACCGCAGGAATAGCTTCTTGCTGGATTTCTGTCGGACGAGAAAACCCCAGGTGCTGCATAGAGCGCAACAGTCTGGGGTCTAAGGATAATTCAGCAAAAGGCGTCATTCGATACTCCAATGTATAGATGCCGCCATTATACCGCAGAATCAGTCTGCCGGCTCAACAATTGCTTCAATCCGACGGTTCAAGGCCCGATCTGCTTCACTGACTCCCGTGGTGCGGGGTTGAGTCTTACCGTAACCTTTCGTGCTGATGCGGGCAGAATCTATCTCAAAACGATGTTTCAGCAAATCAGCTACTGCTTTAGCGCGCCGCTCAGATAGACCCTTATTGTATTCATGAGAACCTTGATCGTCGGTGTGTCCGGCAATCAATACCTTGGTATTAACAAATCGTTTCAGGTAATCCGCCAGCTGCTCTACCTGAGAATAAAACTCGGGCTTGACGTCATGACGGTCAAAATCGAACAGAATATCAATATCCAACACCACCTGCTCTTCTTCAAAAATACTGCAGCCGAAAGAGTCTACCCGATCACCGGCTGGTGTATTGGGGCAGCGGTCGCAATCATCTGGAATACCGTCCCCATCCGAATCAACAACCTTAGGAGGCTCTGCATGCACTATCGGCCGCTCTCTTGGATCGTCTAACGCGGCCCAGCTAAGCAGAGGCAGCATCAAACCAGCCAGCAATAACAGACCACGACCACTCAACATCAATGTCATTTTGTTTCTCCTTCAGCAGATAATGTTTGTTCGGATACGCTTTGTAAAAAAGGTTCAGGCTGATGCACATAGCCCTGATAACCATCAAAGCGGTACTGTGATAGCTGCTCTAATTGCTCGCTATCTTCAATATGCACTGCGAGCACCTGAATGCTCAGTGCACGTATGGTCGAAACCAATGAGGTTAAAAATACACTTTCCTGCGGTGAGGATGATAGCGACTGGGTAAAGGCTGCATCAATTTTGACATAATCTGGCCGGATCTGTTGCACATAAGCCATCGACGCAAAATTACGGCCCACGCGGTCCAGGCCAAAACACACTTCAAACTCACGTAACAAGCTAACCAGCGATTGTACAGCAGCCTGATTGTACAGCACACTTTCTTCCGAGCATTCGAGACCAAAATGTGGCAGCACATCAACATAGTCCTGCAACTGAGTGCGTAACCAGCGTTGAAAAGCAGTCGACTTGAGTGATGCTGCCGATAAGTTCAACACGACTCTGGCCTCTGGCTTCTTCCGCAGCTGTGCCAGTACAAGGCGAATGGCTTGCTGGTCAAAGCGAAGCCCCAACTCACATTCATCCAGTGTCGACATAAAACTGGCCGCAGGCAACATGGTGCCGATTGGGAACTCGAGTCGGGCAAATAACTCATAATGCACCAAACTTTTTTCAGACAACAAAGCATACACGGGTTGCTGCGAGAAACTGATCGCGCCATGCTCCACGGCTTGCTGTAAGGTACTGACCAACTCGGAGCGCTGCATCACCTCCGCTTGCTCAGTTAACACATGCACTTGGCCATCATCTTCATTTCTGGCTTGCTGCAAGGCCTGATCAACCAAAGCCATGGCTTCAGAAACAGACATAGGATGATTCACCCAGCAAGCACCAATCCAGATTGAGCGATTTGAGTTGCTAAATAACTCCTGCAATGTGTGCTGGACTTGCTGCAGCAAGCGTTGGCTTTGCTCGATGCTTTGCCCCGGAAGAATCACCACAAACTCATCCAACCCCAAACGACAGAGTAAAGCATCCGAGACACCTGTCAGATGCTGCTGCATCAATTGACTGGCTTTTGCAATCGCTCGATCTCGCTCTACAAAGCTCTGTTGATCACGCTGAGACAAGGCCGGTAGCTTTAATAACGCCAATACACCTCTTGGCTCCTGCTGCAACCACACCTGCAGCTGCTGATTAAAAAACCGTCGGTTTGCCAGGCTGCTAACCGGATCGCGAAACGCCTGATCTTTGAGCTGCTGCTGACGCTGATCACTCTCAGCAAAATCCTGCTGTAACTGCTGTGACATTTGATTGATCGCCTGCACCACAGTACGAAGCTCACGAGTTTTTGGTAAAGGGATAGCACTATCAAACTTGTGCTGGCGGATCCGTTCTGACGTCTGGTGAATATGCTGTAATGGCCGTAAAATTTTTCGGATCCCTAAAGCAGCTAACGCCACAATGATTAAGGTAATCATGGCAAACCAGCTTAAGAGCTGAATAAAGGTTTGCCATAAGGTTTGAGTCGCCACCCCCGGATGCCCTTTGATGGTCAGCTCTCCATATTGCATCCAGCCACTGGTCAGAATCACGCGTCGCTCAACCACCGGCAGCAAATTCAATTGCATAAACCAGTCGGGCACTCCAGCTCTTGATAGTTCACGGCTTTCTGTCCAGCTTTGCTCTGTATCATATAAAGTCACATGCAATTGCTGATAAAAACCACCGTCGGCATAAGCTTTTAAGGTACTTTCAATCAATACTGGCTCCAAAGGATCCAGGTAAGGTTGCAAGGCTCCAGCCAAAGATACACTGGTATTGTCAATATCCGTGGTGAGCTGACTGGCTAGAAAAGCCCGGCTGTTATCAAAGCTTAACCAAAGCACACCGGCTAAACTCAGCGTAAGACTGAGTAAAATTAATGCCAGTAACTGTCGAAAAAGGGTCATATTGTATCCTTTCGTCACTCAGGGTGAGCATATCGCTCAAGAAGTTCCATCCATTGTGGCAACCGCTCAGGCGAGCCAACCGCTTCGCTTCGGCCACGCTGGCGGTTGAGCCATAATTGCTGACCATTAAAGCTAAATACCGGGATCAAATCAGGTCGCTGTGAGGCTGGTTTAATCCTTCCATCTATATTATCCAGAATCAAAGGCACTGCAGTTGGGGTCGGATAATAGGCCAGCACCATGTGGAACTGATTCAGCTGCACAGCCTTAACATACACCAATCGAAGTTTACTGATATCGACCCCCATCTCTAGCAGGGTAAAGTACTTGGCAATGCTGAAATCTTCACAGTCACCTGCACCCTGGCCAATGAACTCGACGGGGGTTGCCCAATAATCATCCTGCTGCCATAACACCGAGTCGTCGACAAACTCAAATAAATTAAAGAACCGATTCACCACCTCCAGCTGTTCTTTTTCTGGTAAGTGCTGCTGTTGTTCAATAAGTTGTCGCCAACTATGGTAACGACGGATCGCCTGTTCATCGTATGTCGCATGAAGGTAGCTAAGGGCTTGCTCTTGCTCAGATGCAGCGATTGCCATCCACCCGAGCACCATACTGGTACTCACAAGCAAAACGGCCCCTAACAAGAACTTCACTGAGCGTTACCAACCACTGGCAGAGTGTGCTTCCACATCGTCACTTGCACGGCCTTCCATCGAGTAAATATGCCACTTTAGCACCTCTCCAGTCGCCATATTTCGCGCTTTAATGGCAATTTGGTTTGAGTTCATCACAAAATCATCCTCTAGGCTTACCGTATCGATCCGGGTCTGGATTGCAGGCAGCTTATGCCGGTACTCCGCCCATAAACGCTCTTTCAGATAGGCGATGCGCTGTTCAAACAATCGTTGGTCAAGCACCGCCTGGCCTTGAACCTGGTGCGCCATTAACGTTAGCTCAAGCGGATCATCTGCCAATTTAAAGTGTTTCACCAATGCCATCAAGCTTCTCAGTTCA
>JAIUMG010000043.1 GCA_022565655.1 Alkalimonas sp. | reverse complement strand
GTAAGTCAATACCGGCCAGGTGCAACTCCACTTTTTTGCCACGAATTTGCACACCTTCTAATTGTACGACGGACAAGCCAATTGGATTAGGCCGAAAGGTGGCTCTGGTAGCAAACACCCCTTTACGAATATTGCCACCTAAACGAGGAGGGCGAACCATGGGTGACCATCCTTTATCGGCTGTTTCATGAAAAACAAACATCAGCCATAAATGGCTGAACTCCTCTAGTCCCCGGACAAAAGGTTCGGCACTGAATGCATCGTGAAAAATCAGTTGGGCTTTGGCCTCGGGGATCAAGCCAGGTTGTCTGGGGATCGCAAACTTTTGCTTATAAGGTGAGCGAATGTAGCCGATGGCTTCAAAATTAAACGTATTCTGCATGAAAGCGTTACGTATCACTAAGTGGCTGTTCTTCAATGGCGTAAGTATGACGATTATTGGATAAAACAACAACTTTACGCGGAGCGCTTGGTACAAAGAGCCCTAATAAAAGCCATCTTAATGTCTTTAACGCCAGATGGAGGCGGGTTACTATGACAGACCCACAGCCTTAACGATATACAATGAAGATGGAACGAAAAACTTTAGTTACTGAATGCCCTGATTCTAAAGGGTTAATTGCTACTATCACTGGTATTTGCTCCCAACATCAGCTGAATATCATCCGTAATACGGAGTATGTTGATCCCGTCTCTGGGCAGTTTTATATGCGTACTGAGTTGGAAGGTGAGTTTGATGATGAGCAATTATTAACGGATTTAGATGCAGTGTTACCGCCTGGAAGTCAGCGGAAACTGCAGCCGAAGGCCCGACAAAAGCGAGTTGTGATTTTAGTCACGAAAGAAGCGCATTGTCTGGGGGATATTCTGATGAAGGTATTTGATGGCTCATTAGCGCTTGATATTGCAGCGGTGATTGGAAACTATGCTGAACTTTCCAGTTTAACTGAACGTTTTGGTGTTCCATTTATTCATGTATGCCATCAGAATCTAGAGCGTTCTGCTCATGAACAGAAACTGATGGCGCAGATTGATCAATTTGCGCCGGATTATGTGGTGCTGGCCAAGTTTATGCGAATATTGACACCTGACTTTGTCGCCCACTATCCGCAGCGCATTATTAATATTCATCATAGTTTCTTACCGGCGTTTATAGGAGCTAACCCATATCAGCGTGCTTTTGAGCGTGGCGTTAAAATCATTGGTGCGACAGCGCACTTTGTTAATAATGAACTGGATGAAGGGCCAATCATTGAGCAAATGGTGACTCGAGTTGATCATAATTACAGCGCAAAAGATATGGCGAAAGCCGGACGGGATGTGGAAAAAGCAGCGCTGTCGAAAGCACTGCTATTGATACAAGAAGACAGGGTGTTTGTACATGGCAATAAAACGGTATTGCTTTGAAACTCTCTACGGCGACAGCCAAGCTGGATGGATATTTGTTGAGTAGATAATATTTTAAACAAAACTGATTTTATCTGTCTATTACATAAGCAACTAGCTATGATATTATCATCATACTTAGTTTGATAGTCCATGGAGCTAGCCGATGTCTTTATTATTAAATAAGAAAGAACTGAAAAAATCAGCCAAAGAGTTGACCGTAGTGAATCTTCGAGATGCGATTGAGTGGTTAACTGAGGTCTTAGAATCAAGACAGAAAGAAGCTGAAGCCATTGAGCAAATTAAACAACTGGCTAAGTCGCAAGGTTATTCGCTAGAGCAGCTTGGTTTTCAAGTTCACCATGAATTGATTGCTGAACCATCAGCTTATGAAAAAAGTAGTAAGCGACCGGTAAAACCTAAACTAAAAACGTTGAATAAAGAAAAGCAATATTTTTATGTCGAGTCTGGTCAGCTGCAGCATTTAAAAACACACACGATGAAAAAATCCCTGCGTGAAAAAGGTATCGAGGTGGTTCCATTTTCTGCGGTCCCGAAAAAGCATGCCAAAGAAGTTGCAGCACTTCTGGCAGAAGCTGAAAAGCAAGCGGTTGCAAACTTCAATGCTAAGGTTCAGATCTGGAATGAGTGGGCCAGGGCAAATGACGAAGAAGTACTCGCTGCCAAGTAATGCAATAACCCTAGGGTTTCCCCTAGGGTAAGCTTAGCTATTATTTAGTTATTTAGGTTGAGCATCCAAAGACTGGCCATTAACTTCCTGGCTATCATTGCCCATCAGATATAAATACAACCACATTAAATCAGCCGGTGTTTTTAGCAACTGGCTGTTTTCAGCCGGGTAGGCCCGAGCACGCATGGTGGTTCGGGTGGCCCCAGGGTTAATGCAATTGACTCGAATAGACGTCTCACTGAACTCATCAGCCAGCGTTTGCATTAAGCCTTCAGTGGCAAACTTAGAGACGGCATAACCGCCCCAGTAAGCCCTTCCCTGCCGACCGACTCCGGATGAGGTAAAGACAATGGAGCCATGCTCCGCTTTTCTTAGCACAGGAAGTAATGCTTGGGTCAGTAACATTGGTCCGGTCAGGTTAACTTGCAGGATATCATTCCAGATATCTTGTTTAATATGCTCAAAGGGTGCCAACCCTCCAAGGATGCCTGCATTGTGAAGTAAACCATCAAGTCGGCCAAACTCAGCATCAATGGTTGCGGCCAGATCCTGATAGTTTTGCTTTGTTGCCCCTTTTAAATCCAGTGGAATGATTGCCGGCTCAGGCCCGCCATCAGCGCATATTTGATCATAGACTGCCGTCAGTTTGCTGGTGGTTTTGCCGAGCAGTATCACTGTTGCTCCATACCGAGCAAAGGTAAGAGCCGCTTCTTTGCCAATGCCATCGCCGGCTCCGGTCACCAAAATTATTTTATCCGCAAGTAGCGAGTCAGGGGCTTGATAAGTGTGCATGACGATTGATTCCAAGTCTGAAAAACGCCGATAGCATACGCGTTTTGCTTTTTTTTTTCATCTTTTGCGACAGAAGCTTGTATTTCAACTAGCGATTTTAATTCGATTGAGTTAAGTTTAACTGGTCTAAGCTGTTAGGATAAACAGCTCAAACTTCAAAAATATGAGTCAACATACGATGTTGCAAAAACAAAAATAGGTGAGGACGGGGAGAATTTATGAAAAAGCTTGCGATAAGTTTAGCGATTGCCAGCGCACTGGGTCTGGTAGCTTGCGGTGATTCACTCGATGATATTAAAGATGAGGTTGCACAGGAAGGAGCGGTTGTTCCTAGCTCCAGAGTTGTGTTCGATCCAGGTGCTGGTGATGTCTCAGTCCCAAATGATTTATTATTCTTAGGTACCACAGACGGCACCTTAACGCTGGATGCAGACAGCCAGGATTACACCAATCCGCAAACCGCTTTGGGCGCGCTTGATGGCTGGTCAACACAAAATCCATTTAGCATTGAGCTGCGCTTTGCCCCTGGCGTTAGTTTAAATGCTCAGACAGCCAGTGAGCCTGGTGCTGTCAGGCTGTTTGAAGTCGTTATGGGTGGACCTACCTCCAGTCTTGAGGCTTGTCGCGAAGTACCGCAAGGTGTGGCTTGCCAGTTGGTCGATGAACTGACCTTTGGGCAGGACTTTTTTACTGCGGCCAGTGGCAATAATGTTGCCGTGATCCCATTTCGGCCATTGAAAGCTGCCACCACGTACATTGTTGCTTTAACCGATACCTTGCGAGACTCCGAAGGTCGCTCCATAGCACCATCGACCACCTATGAACTATTGCAGCAAGACTTAAACACAGATCCATTGGGATCTGCTGACCAGCGTCAGCTGCAAGGCGTGATTAATAGCTTTGAAAATGTGGTGTCATCAGGTGGTTTAGCCAAATCCAGCATTATTTACACAGCAGCCATGACCACGCAATCGACCGCCGATGTATTGGCAACCACTAAGCAATTGCTGGCTGCTGGAATTGAGCAGGGTGCTCAGCCGGTGGTTCAGGTGCAAGATACCGGCATGACCGTCGCTGATATCAGTCCACAATTTCCTGTTGAGCAAGGGTTTGGTTTGGTGCGCTATTATGCAGGCAGTGTCACCTTGCCTTATTACTCTGGCGTACCAACGGAAGACAACCCGCAAGGCCCATTGAATACCAGCTGGACGGCTCGTTGTGATAGTGGCGCTATTGTTGCCAGTTTAAGTCAGGAGCAAATTACAGCACTTGAAGCGGGGATTACTGAGCCGGCCCAAGCGCAAAACGATGGTTTCTGTAATGCCGCTTCTGGCGGTGCTTTACGGGACTTTGGCCTGGATGAGCGGCGCCATCTCACCAAATTTAATACCATTCCGTTACCACGCGTACAGGCAACGCTTGATGTACAAATGACGGTGCCGGATGAAAATGTGTTTGCCAAGCCAGAAGCCGGCTGGCCTGTGGTGATGTTGCAGCATGGTATTACGTCGTGCAAAGAGAATATGTTAGCGGTGACCAGTGCTTTAACTCAGGCTGGTTTCGCGACCATAGCTATTGATCATCCATTGCATGGTAGCCGTGGTTTTGGGCCGATGAATGCATCGGGAGCCAGCTGTGGGCTCCAGGGCAATGCTACTGTGTATATGAATCTGGGGGATCTGCTGGTAACGCGGGATAACTTGCGTCAGAGTATTGCAGATATGCTCGGTTTGCGTTTAGCGCTGAACTTTACTCAAGGAGCCGATCTGGATACCAGTAATGTTCATGTATTAGGCCATTCACTTGGGGCGATTGCCGGTTCATCTATGGTTGCTTTAGCAAATACATCGACAGGAAACCCGATGCTGGATGCCTTGTATCAGGTGCAAAGTGCCAACCTGGCGATGCCAGGTGGTGCAGTAGCCAACTTCCTGCTCGACTCACCTCAGTTTGGCGGCTTGATCAAAGCCAGTGTGATTTTAGGGGCAGGTGATGATAACTCAGCGGCACTGGCCGGTTATGCGGTCGCTGCAGGCTGTCCAGCCCCAGACACTGTGTCTGACGTGCAATTTTCAGGTTGTGTGGCGCAATATGTTGATGATTTTCTGGCTGAGTTAACGATGTCTGGTGAAACCGCTGCCTTAGCGCAGATCCAAGGTAATCTGACCCGCTTTGCCTTTGCAGCTCAAACCATTACGGACTCAGGTGATCCAAACAACTATTTGCAACAGCTGATGGCCACCGAAACCCCTGTGCATATGCTGATGGTGGCTGGTGATGGCGATATGAACCTGCCTGATCAGGTGATCCCAAATGGTTACTTTAACCCGGCAGCTGCGTTGTCAGCAGGCTCTATGCCTTTAGCGGGGACAGAACCTATGGCCCGGTTGCTAGGTGCTGCAACCATTCCGGACGAGGCTGGCTTAGTGCCGGTTGACGGGGCTGCGATCAGTCGCTTTATTGCCGGTGACCACGGCTCTATTCTGAGCCCGGCTGCCAGCCCGGCTGTCACAGGAGAAATGCAGATGCAAATGGCCAGCTTCTTCGGAAGTGGTGGTGCAGCGGTGAATGTGACGAACCCGATGGTTCTGCAAAGCAATGATTAACTGATGCTACTTATGTTTCTATCAAAGCCCGGTTCGCCGGGCTTTTTGTTGCTTTATTCTTGGACTATGATGTTTGGCGCCAATAATCGTTCTTAACGATTTTTTGTGTACAATGCAGATAATAAAAAATTTAAAACATGGAGAGATACGTTGGAATTTCTATTTGACTACGGCCTGTTTCTGGCGAAGGCTGCCACTATTGTGGTTGCTATTGCGTTGATTGTAGGAATCATTGCCGGTGCTGCGATGCGACAGAAACCCAAAAAAGGTGAGTTTCAGTTTACTGACTTATCAGAAGAGTATCATCAGTTACAGGCAGAGCTTCAAAAAGAGCTGCTTGATAAAAAAGCGTTTAAACGTTGGCATAAACGACAGAAGAAGAGAGACGCTGATGCGTTAGTACCCACCACCTTTGTGATTGATTTTCATGGCAGTATGGCTGCAGGCGAGGTGGACGCTTTACGCGAAGAGGTGACTGCTGTTTTAGCGGTTGCCGCACCACAAGATGATGTGCTGGTAAGGCTGGAAAGTGGCGGTGGCGTGGTGCATGGCTATGGGCTAGGGGCTTCGCAGTTGGATCGTATCCGGCAGCAGGGCATCAGTTTAACCGTAGCTGTTGATAAGGTAGCCGCCAGTGGTGGTTACATGATGGCCTGTATTGCCAACCGGATCATCGCCGCTCCGTTTGCGATTATTGGCTCAATTGGCGTACTGGCTCAAATGCCGAACTTCCACAAGTTACTGAAAAAAAATAACATCGACTTTGAGCAATTCACCGCTGGGGAGTTTAAGCGTACCGTCACTCTGTTTGGTGAAAATACAGATAAAGGTCGGCAAAAGTTTCAGCAGGAGCTAGAGCAAACCCATCACTTATTTAAAGATCATGTGTTTTCCCACCGTGATGTGCTGAATATGGATGAGGTCGCGACAGGCGAGTATTGGCTTGGGCGCCAGGCTCTGGAGCTTAAACTGGTTGATGCATTGCAAACCAGCGATGATTATTTAATTGAACAGATCGCCAGCCGCCGTGTGATGCAGGTGAAGTACCAACAAAAGAAAAAACTGGCTGAACGAATGGGTGCAGGTGCAGCCACCGGGCTAGAGCAACTTTGGCAAAAACTGTCCTCGTTGCATTGGTACAAGTAAATGCAACCAGCGTTTTGGCTTGAGTGTTGGCAGCAAGCTTATCCGGGGTTTCATCTCGATCAGGTCCACCCTTTACTGCAAGCCTGTTGGAGTCGTGTATACCAGCCTGAGGTGCATCAGCAAGTGTTGGTGCCTTTGTGTGGTAAAAGCATTGATATGATGTTTTGGCGTCAGCGTTTGCCTGTGGTCGGCGTTGAGCTGGCAGAGCGTGCTTGTCGTGATTTTTTCCAAGAGCAGCAGTTGGCAGTGACCTTGTCAAAAACAAACCATTTTCAATGTTATGACACGGATCGGCTTAGCCTGTTGCAAGGTGACTTTTTCCAGTTAAGCCGGGATGAAGTTGCAGCATGCCAGCTGGTGTACGATCGGGCGGCGCTGATTGCTTTGCCTGCCGACATGAGGCAGCGCTATGTTCAGCACCTTTGCCAGATACTACCCGCACAAAGTACCGTGTTATTGATCAGCCTGGAGTACCCGGCTGAAGAAAAGCAGGGGCCGCCTTTTGCTGTGTTTGAGGATGAAATTCGGCGGTTGTTTGCCGGGGCTCAGATTGATGTACTCGCTATCAGTAACCGAACCGGGCTAGGGTTTGCCCGCCGGGCTTTTACGACTAGCTCTCTGGTGGAAAAAGCCTGGCGGATACAACTGCCCTGAACGACGCTCAGCTTGCCGTTCAGGGTGCTATTACGATGTTAGCTCTTGTGGATATGTTTAAAATCGACGGACTCTTCATCTTTGCGCCCGGCATCTGGATCGTTAAAGACGGCTTCATCCAGTTGGTTTTCACTTTTTGCAATGACACAAGATACCATTGAGTCGCCGGTGATATTGACTGAGGTTCTAGTCATATCAAGTAAGCGATCCACGCCAATAATCAGTGCAATCCCCTCTACCGGCAAGCCGACTTGTTGCAGCACCATAGCCAGCATAATCAGCCCCACACCAGGCACCCCAGCGGTACCGACCGATGCTAGTGTCGCGGTCAGAATAACCATCAAAAAGTCCGTCAGCGACAAATCAACGCCAAATACCTGAGCAATAAATACGGTGGCAACCCCCTGCATAATTGCCGTACCATCCATATTAATGGTGGCGCCTAGCGGCACGGTGAAGGAACCGATGCTGTTTTTAACCCCGAGCTTTTGCGTGACGGTTTCCAAGGTCACCGGGATGGTGGCATTGCTGCTTGAGGTGCTAAACGCAAATAAAGCGGCGGCGCGCATTTTTCGTAGAAAAATAACCGGGTTAAGACCAGTCAGTAGTTTGAGCAGTATCGGGTAGGTCATAAAGCCATGCAGTAACAGCACTCCCAGCACCACGAAGAAGTAAGCAGCCAGGCTGCTGAACATATCCAACCCCATTGTGCTGAACACCCGAACCATCAGGCAGAAAACCCCGTAAGGTGCCAGGTTCATCAAAATAGTGACTAACTTCATCACAATGGTATTTAAGTCCTGGAAGAGATCAGCGATGCGCTCACCAGTTTTACCGCTCATGGCAGTTGCAATACCAAATAAGACCGCAAAAATAATGATTTGCAGCATATTGCCTTCAGCCATGGCATTGATAGGATTGCGAGGGAACATATTGATAATAACCTGAGCTAAGCCAGGTGCCTCGGCAGTGCTAAAGGTCGCATCTGACTGCATATCCACCCCAACACCGGGGCCAATCAGCAAGGCGGCGGTAATGGCCAGCGTAATCGCTATGGCGGTCGTGATTAAGTACAGCCCAACTGACTTGGCACCCAAGCGGCCTAGTGTGCTGGCGTCGGACAATGAGCAGGTTCCGCATACCAGTGAAATAAACACCAGCGGTACGACCAGCATTTGCAAGCTGGCAATAAAGATTTGCCCACCAATATGAAATAAGCCATCAATGAAGAAAGCTCTTACGGGTAAGTCGAACAAAACTAAGGGGATGCTACGTTCATCCTGGCCCGCTAAAAACCATTGCAGGCAAGCACCAAGCAGGATACCTGCAAGCATGCCGATGACAATACGGCTGGTAAGACTGAGTTTTTTTGTAGTTTGCATACAGCGTAATGGGTTGGACTTGGAGTCTTTAAAGGTTATCAGTTTGAAGGTTAACAACCAACATCAATTGAATCTTTTTTAAAAAATGGTGTGACGGCTGGATAAATCATGGGCTAAGATACAGAATAGATAATAAACCAATAAAAAAATGAAGTCCGGGAGCGTTTTAATGCGAAACATCCAACTTAGTATAACGGCAGTCTTGTTTTCCTTGCTGCTTGTTGCTTGTGGCGGCGGAGGAACTTTAGATGGTGGAGGGACCGGAGCATCTCCTGAGTATACTCTGGAACTGGCTTTGCTGGACTCCGCTGGAGCTGAATCATCCAGCTTGTCGGAGCAGCAGCCGCTCACTGTCCGTGCAACGCTCACCGCAACTCAAAATGAAACTGTGGCTGGCCGAGTCATTCGTTTCTCAATCGACCAGGACGGTTTAGCAAAGTTATCTACGGATACAGGCTCAGTTTTGACGGATAGCAATGGGGTAGCAACTCTGACACTGACTGTAGGTGATGTCAGTGGTGCCGGACAGCTGATGGCAGAATACATTGAAGGGGAAACACTATTTGCTGAAGCGGTTGCAGGCTTTCAATCAGCTGGTGATGGAGGCGAAGAGGTCGATATCAATATTTCCAGCGTCAAGCTGTTGGTTGATAAACTGCAACTTGGCTCTGGCCAAGCTGATAAAGTTGAAATCTCAGCATTGATCCGTGATAGCAATAATGTTCTGTTAACTGATATTCCAGTCACTTTTTCTGCTACTTCGGGGGAGCTGGTTGTCACCGCACCACTGACAGAGCAGGATGGTTTGGCAAAAGCGCAGCTGACTAGCAAAGTTGATAGCAGTTTACGGCCCATTACCGTTCGCGCCCGAGTGAATGACATTATTGACGAAGTTGATATTGCAGTGGTTGGCACTACGTTGGAGTTGGTTGCTCCAAGCTCTGTGGTGTTGGGTGATGAGGTGACCATCAATGTGTTCTTGTCCGACTCAAGCGGGCGAGGCCTAGGTAATGAGCCGCTGGAAGTGAGCTCTGAACTAGGTAATGCACTGAGCACCACCAACCCGGTGACCGGTAGTGGTGGACAAGCCAGCTTCACCTACACCGCAGCCAGCAGTGGTACGGATCAATTAACGGTGTCCGGGCTTGGTATCAACCAGTCTGTGAGTTTTGACATCCGGCCTGATACCTTTGTTTTTCTCAAAGAAAGTGACGACTTAGTCGAAATTCCGCTGAATGAAGAGCATGAAGTTCAGTTGCAATGGTTGCAGGACAATGTAGCTGTTGTCGGTGAGACCGTGCAGTTTACCACCACACGTGGGCAAATCGCTGATATGGCAGGTTTACCAGCACCTGGCGATGGCTCTGTTATTGCAAACAGCACAACGGACAGTGATGGTATCGCTAATGCTTTTGTCGCCTCTGATTTTGCTGGTGTTGCGACTATTGGTGCAGCTGCCGGTGAGGATGAAGCACGGATTAGTACGCAAACACGGGTTGAGTTTATTGCAACGGTGCCGGACACCGTTGTTGTGCAGGCCTTTCCGAAACAGTTAGGTCCTGGCGAGAAAAGTGCTGTTCGGGCCGTGGTGCGAGACGCAAAGAATAACCCGGTCAAAAATCAAACCGTTGTGTTCTCGCTAAGCAGTGCTGCCGGTGGAGAGCTAGAGCTGGCAAGTGCCAAAACCAACTCTCAAGGGGTGGCCAATACCGTGTTTGTGGCTTCATCGACCACTGCTTTTGATGGTTTAGAGATCGTGGCTGATGTTGTGGATAGCTCTGTCAGCAATAGCACCACAGTGAACGTCGGTGAACGAGCGCTGTTTTTCCGGTTTGGTACCGGGAATACCGTGGCTACGCTTGAGCAAACAATGTTTGTGAAAGAGTTCTCTGTGATTGTTACCGACGCCTCTGGTAACCCAATTCCGAATAAAGAGCTGAATGTGGCCGCCGTATCCAATCGCTACAGTAAAGGCTACTGGATCAAAACACCACCACCGCCTGAGTCGTTTAAAGTGTGGGCACCGGTCGTGACGGTCACATGCCCATCAGAAGACCTGAATAATAACGGTATCCTCGATGCAGGCGAAGATGTGAATGGTTCAGGGGAGTTAACCCCAGGCAATGTTGCCACGGTAGAACAATCTATTATCACGAATGCAGAAGGTATTGGCTTGTTTAATGTGACCTATCCAAAAGATATGTCGCCCTGGGTCGAGGTGCGTTTATCGGTGTCAGGAACCGCTGAGGGGACAGAGCATGTCGCATCAAGGCTATTCTCATTAGCCTACGCAACCAGCTATGTTGATCAGGAAAATTCACCACCAGCAGCTAACCCCTTTGGTACCGGAGAGTTCTGTACCGATACCGATTAATTTATCTAGAGCCTGCGAGCATATCGTGGGCTCTAACCCAAAAAAAAACCCGCAACTGATGATTGCGGGTTTTTTTTATCACGAGTGTCGTGAACCAACTCAATGATGCTGAGTTAGCCTCGTTGGAATGGGTACACTGAGCCTAAATGCAGGATTTTAGTCAGTTCATCCAGTGCGGTCCGTGACTCTTGCAGCAGTTGCGGATCGGCTAAATCAGCTTCAGAGATTTCATCGCGATAGTGCTTATCGACCCATTGATTTAAGGTACCGAACAGCTCATCCGTCAGTAACACGTTCGGGTTCACTGCCTGACGCTCTTGTTCGCTCATGGCAACCCGCAGGCGCAAGCAGGCCGGGCCGCCACCATTGCGCATGCTTTGTTTCACATCGTAATAATGCACCTGACGTATGGGAGTACCGCGGCCAGTCAGTTGCTCAAGATAGCCAGATACCTGAGCATTATCACGACACTCGGTCGGAGCGATAATCGCCATTTCACCATTTGGCAGGGTGATGACCTGAGTATTGAACAGATAGGACTTGATTGCATCGTCCACGCTGACTTCAGAGGTTTTCACTTCAATCAGATGCAACTCTGATGCCGTACCAAACTTCCGCTGCAACTCAGCCAGCTTCTGTTCTTTTTCAACAAAGGCTTGCTCATGGTAGAACAACACATTCTGGTTGCCGACGGCAATAACATCATTATGGAATACACCCTGGTCAATCACATCCGGGTTTTGTTGCATATAGACGACATGCTCATCCGATAAACCGTGCAGTCTGGCTACTGCTTCACAAGCTTCCAGAGTATGGCGCGCTGGAAAGCGCTTAGGAGCCGGTTTGTTGTTATCAAAGGCATACCGGCCAAAGACAAAGAGTTCGACGCCTGTGGCGCCGTACTCGCTGCATAAGCGGGTATGATTGGCTGCACCTTCGTCGCCAAAGTGATCGTTATCAGGTAGATGGCGGTGGTGAGCAAAATGATTCGGGTCAGCGAACATGGCCTGCAAGATGCGTCCGGTGGTATCGGGCTCTAGCGAGCGGTGAAACTTATTGGTCAGGTTGGCTGGTGTGAAATGCACTTTCCCATCGGCGGTATCTGCGCTGGGTGAAATGGTTGCCGCATTGGCTGTCCACATACTGGACGCAGAACAAACGGCACGTAATACGGCTGGCGCTTGTTTCGCTGCTTTGCTGATGATATCGTGATCACTGCCCGTAAAACCGAGGCGACGTAACGTATACACATCGGGTCGTTCTTGCGGTGCCAGCACACCTTGCACCATACCAAGCTCTTGCAAGGCTTTCATTTTTTGTAAGCCCTGTTTTGCTGCCTGGCGAGGACTTGAGGTGTCTTTGGCATTGTTAAGTGAGGCAACATTGCCGACAGATAAACCGGCATAGTTATGTGTTGGGCCTACCAGGCCATCAAAATTTGCTTCAAAATACTTCATTTTTACTTTGTATCCTTCCGATTGGCTGGCTCTGTTGTTTTTATTCGGCCATTTGGATTTGCTTTATTGGTTTGGTGAATAAATCACCAATGAGCTCTAAAAACGGAGCTTGACAGCATAATAATGAGTTTATGGGCTTGTCACAACTTCAGTTTGCAGATATACGTTAAAAAAGAAGTGTAGAATAGCGCAACAGCAAAAGGCTCTTAGGATTAAGATGGCGAAATCACTGGTCATTGTCGAATCACCGGCAAAAGCGAAGACAATCAATAAATATCTGGGCAATAACTACATTGTCAAATCCAGTGTGGGTCACATTCGGGATTTACCCACCAGCTCAAACAAAGATAAAAGCAAAAAAAATACGGCAGATTTATCGAAAGAGCAAAAAGCGTATCAGGCGCTGGTCGACCGCATGGGCATTGACCCGGCCAACGGCTGGCGAGCTCGCTATGAAATCCTGCCAGGCAAGGAAAAAGTCGTTAAAGAGTTAAAAACCCTCGCTGATAAGGCAGATACTGTCTATCTGGCAACGGATTTGGATAGAGAAGGAGAGGCCATCGCCTGGCACTTGCAGCAAATTATTGGCGGTGAACCTGAGCGTTTCAAGCGAGTGGTGTTCAACGAGATCACTAAAAATGCGATACAGCAAGCGTTTGAAGAGCCGGGGGTGGTGAATGTTGACCGGGTGAATGCTCAGCAAGCCCGCCGCTTTCTTGACCGCGTTGTGGGCTTTATGGTGTCGCCTTTATTGTGGAAAAAAATTGCCCGAGGTTTGTCAGCAGGCCGGGTTCAGTCGGTTGCTGTACGGTTGGTGGTCGAGCGTGAGCGCGAGATCAAAGCCTTTAACCCTGAGGAGTACTGGACGGTTCAGGCCGATACACTGACGGCTGCGTCAGCCGCTTTGCAGCTGGATGTGAGTAAACAGCAAGGCAAAGCATTCCGGCCGGTCAACAAAGCACAGACTGATCAAGCGCTGGTTGCTTTACAGCAAAGTGATTACAAGGTCGCTAAACGCGAAGACAAACCAAGCAGCAGCAAGCCGCAAGCACCATTTATCACCTCAACATTGCAACAGGCAGCCAGTACTCGCCTGGGCTATGGGGTGAAAAAAACCATGATGATGGCTCAGCGGCTATACGAAGCTGGTCATATTACCTACATGCGTACCGACTCGACCAATCTGAGTCAGGATGCAGTGGCTTCATGTCGGGATTACATTGAGAGCCATTTTGGCAAAAAATACCTGCCTGAGTCGCCAATTCGTTATGGTAGCAAAGACAATGCACAAGAGGCGCACGAAGCGATCCGTCCTTCTGAAGTGAACGTCACTGCAGGTACCTTGTCGGATATGGAAGCAGATGCTCGCAAGTTATATGACTTGATTTGGCGTCAGTTTGTTGCTTGTCAGATGCCAGCGGCCCAATACGATGTCACCACCATTACCGTAGACGCTGGTGAGTTTGAATTGAAAGCCAAAGGTCGGGTGTTGCGCTTTGATGGCTGGACACGTGTACAGCCTGCACAAAAGCGTAAAGGTGAAGAAGATAACGTTTTACCAGACGTGAAACCTGGCGAGTTGCTGCAACTGCAGCAGTTGCTACCGCAACAGCACTTTACCAAGCCTCCGGCGCGGTTTAGCGAAGCCAGTTTGGTCAAAGAGTTGGAAAAACGTGGTATCGGCCGGCCATCAACCTACGCCTCCATTATTTCAACCATTCAAGACCGTGGTTATGTGCGTATAGAGAACAAACGCTTTTACGCTGAAAAAATGGGGGAAATTGTCACGGATCGGCTGCGCGATAACTTTGAAGAGTTGATGAGTTTCGACTTCACAGCCAACATGGAGTTAAAGCTGGATGACATTGCGCATGGTGAAATGTCCTGGCGTGAAGTGCTCGATAGTTTTTACTTGGGCTTTTCGGATCAACTGAAAAAAGCAGAGGCGGATGAGTCTGAAGGCGGGATGCGGGTCAATCAATTTGTGTTGACCGATATCGATTGCCCCACCTGTGGCCGGAAAATGGGGATTCGTACTGCCTCTACCGGAGTATTCCTCGGGTGCTCAGGTTATCAGTTACCGCCGAAAGAGCGCTGTACGACCACCATGAACCTGGTGTCGGGTGATGAAGCTGTTGCTGCTGTTGAAGATGAAGATGAGCAGGAAGCTGAAGTGCTACGGCATAAGCGTCGCTGCAGTAAGT
>JAIUMG010000042.1 GCA_022565655.1 Alkalimonas sp. | reverse complement strand
GGGTACTACGTTAATCACCTCGGCAGATCGAAGTGCTGGTTGGTACAAAGCAAAAATTTCAGCTACTTTTTTACGGTTACTGCCTTTCTGGCTGATTGAGCGCCCCACCTGAATTGGGTACAGCTTTGCCTGATGATAAATTTTGCGAGTCAGGGTGGTATCATGGTTACTGATCAACACCGTCATGCCTTGCTGGCAAGCAGCCTCAGCCAGGTTTGCCAGCTGAGCCTGATCATCCAGATTGAATCCTTCCCGCGCATAACTGGTAAAACTAGCCGTTTTGCTTAGCGGAACATAGGGTGGATCGCAATACATCACCGCCCCGGACGGCAACTGAGCAAAGACCTGTTGGTAACTGGTACAGCTAAACTCGGCCTTTTGTGCTTTTTCAGCAAAAAAATTCAACTCAGCTTCTGGGAAATAGGGCTTTTTATAACTGCCAAAAGGAACATTAAATTTACCGCTTAAATTGTAGCGGCACAAACCGTTGTAACCATGCCGGTTCAGATACAAGAATAACAAGGCGCGTTCATAGGTATCGGCACTAAGATTAAACTGCTGCCGCAAACTAAGATAACTTTCTTTTTGATTGCCAGACTCAACAAAAAACGTCCGGGCATCAGCAATAAACTGGTCCGGCTGAGCTTTCACAATTTGATATAAGCTAATCAAGTCCTGGTTAATATCATTCAGTCGATAGTGTTCATAATCCGTATTTAAGAACACTGAGCCTGCACCAACAAAAGGCTCCACCAAACATCGAGCCTCTGGTAAATAGTTAGACAAAGCATCCACCAAATTGTATTTGCCCCCTGCCCATTTTAAAAACGCACGCTGCTTCTTTTTCATAAATCGCCCGAATCGTCCGTGACTCGCTGCCGGATTTCTTCTTGTATGCTGCGCAACGACTTGGCAAAGGGGGTATCCGCTTGCAGTGGCTCCGGAAGGCGACTGCGTGCATTGCGGGCTGATGCAGCATCATCAAATGGGCCATGCAGCACGACCCACTGCAACTGGCTCCCCAGCAGGCGTTGATAGAGCAACATGCTTACCTCAGGGGCGCTGGCAACCAAGCGTTTTGCGCTGGCTTCTGTTGAGAACGCACCGAGTTGCAATGCAAAACTTTCCGCCCCCATCGCCAAAAGCTCGGCTTCGTGATAACGATACTCGGTAGCGTGTTGCGAAGCTACTGCAGGCTCATGGGTTAGCTCATCAGACTGAGATTCACTGGCAAGATCCGTCGTCGGTGACGCTTCAGCCGCAAGCGTGGTATCTTCCACTTCAGGCTCGGCGGGGCTCGGTTCAGAGTCGTCTGCTGGCGTTGGCTCTGACGGTTCATCCCGTTCAGGTTCGTCGATTGCTGCCCGCTGCCTCGCTTCTGAGGGAATAGGTTCCTCGCTGGTCGTACTGATTGCTTCATCACTTTGCTCAGCACCGCGCGGTAGCGCTGATTGCTCGTGCAGTGCCGGGGCTTGAAAGCGTTGAGCCAACTGGTTATCAGCTGGCAGTTCCGCAAGCTCTGCTTGCTCCTGGCTACTGTTTAACCACCAGTACGCGGTAATCACCAGCGCACCAACAAGAGCTAACGATATCGATGCCAAACGATATCGCATGGCACTGAGCCCTGAAGCTTTTGCCCCACTACTAGCTTCAGGCTCTACGACAGTAGCATCAGGCTCTAATAAGCGATGTAGGTTTCCTGCGGCATGCTCCAACCGATCATCAATCGACCAGGCTGAAATAGCAGACTCAGATAATAGCTGCCTGGCATCAGCTTCAGTGATGGCAGGGATGGTCAGGTTAACATCTGCTTCGGTTAATACATCTGGCCCGGTCGTAATGATATGCACTGGATGAGCGCGCAACATGGACAGACAGCTATGAGGTAAATCACCTTGGCTATCCAGCACCCAGGCCAAGGGTTGAGCTTGAGTCTGCTCAAGCTGCTGCATCAGCGACGTTTCATAGTCACTAAGACCAAACCATTGTTGCAGCAGCTGCTGCTGACAACTCTGTGTCGTCATGCTTGGCTCGGCCGAGAAGTAGGCAAGCACCATCTCGTCAGATAGCAGCTCAGCCAGCACTAAACAAAGCGTTGTTTTGCCTGAGCCCGCTTTACCGACCAGATGAATATGCTGAAAGCCATTAAACTCAAGCTGAAAAATAACTCGCTCTAGCAGCTCACGTTGAGACGGCAGCAAGGTAGCATGGGCATGCAGCTTAGCGTTTAAAGGCGAATTTGGCATTCAGGTAAAAATACTCTGCAGTTCAATATCATTAACATCATCAATGACTTCACTATAACCAAAGGCCGTGGGTAACACAAACCGCATCTGGCCGGCACGAACCTTTTTGTCGGTTTTCATGTAGGGCATAAAATCATTGATGTGCATATCATCAGGAGCAGTGATTGGCAGTTGGAAACGTTGCAACAAGGCACATATACGATCGAGTTCGTCCTGCTGGAGCCAACCACGATACTGTGAGACCTTAGCTGCCATAACCATACCTGCAGCTACCGCTTCACCATGCAGCCACTGTCCATAACCTAACCATGCCTCAATGGCATGGCCAAAGGTGTGGCCCAGATTGAGTAAGGCTCGCTGTCCTTGCTCAGTTTCATCCAACGCCACAATATCTGCTTTCATCTGACAACAATGCTTAACCATAGTACCGATGACATCAGGCTGCAGTGCTTGAATGGCATCCGCATGCTGTTCCAGATAACTGAAAAACTCTGCATCAGCAATCAAGGCGTATTTAATAACCTCCGCCATACCCGCAGCAAATTCACGGCCTGGTAAGGTAGATAACACATTGGTATCAATAATCACCTGCTGGGGTTGCTTGAACGCACCAATCATATTTTTGCCCAGTGGATGATTGACGGCGGTTTTTCCTCCAACGGAGGAGTCAACCTGGGATAACAAGGTGGTTGGGATCTGAAGAAAATCAACGCCACGCTGATAGCTTGCAGCAACAAAGCCAGTGATATCGCCCACAACACCGCCCCCCAGCGCAACCAACAGACCATCTCTTGGAAATTTATGCTCCAATAAGAACGTCATAATATGGCCAAAATGTTCTAAGGTTTTGTAGGCTTCCCCATCGGGCAACAGGTAGGTATGCAGCTGACTGCCAGCAAAAAGTGCCGTAACAGAGTCAAGATATAAAGGGGCTACTGTGGAGTTACTGATAATGACCACCTGACGGTAGTCTCGCAACAAACAGGCAGGCTGTTGCAACAGGTCGGGAGCAATGTCTATCGGGTAGCTGCGGTCACCCAGTTCAACCTGAACACGATGCATAAGCAGCTACCTCCTGTGTTAAATCTGTATTAAAAACCCAGCTGTTCGACTATTTGGCTGGCCACGGCTCTGGCACTTTGTTCATCAGTGCGAACAGTGAAATCAGCGATCTCTTCATACAAAGGATTGCGTTCAGCAGCCAGGCGGGTCAATACTTCTTCTGAATCTTCTTCGGTTTGCAGTAAAGGCCGACGCTTATCTCGCTGCGTACGTGCAACCTGCTTTTCAATTGGCGTCTCAAGATACACCACGATGCCACGGGCGGATAAGCGATTGCGTGTTTCTTTGCTGGTGACAGAGCCACCGCCGGTTGCCAGCACAATGCCTTGCATTTCAGTCAAATCCTGAATGACATTTTCTTCCCGCACCCGGAAACCATCTTCACCTTCCAAGTCAAACACCCAGGCAATATCAGCACCGGTTCTGCGCTCAATCTCTTGATCAGAATCATAGAAGTCGAGGTGAAGCATGTCTGCCAAATGACGGCCGATTGTGCTTTTTCCAGCACCCATGGGACCTACAAGGAAAATATTACGTTTTTCTGCCATATGTCGTAGTGCTAATTCGTTATCTTGGTGAATTACGGTTAGGAACAAAGGCTCCCACGAAGATTTTAAGCGCTGAATTATGTCAGTATTGGCAGCAGCTTGGCAAGCCTATTTGCAAAAAATAGCCTCGCAGCCTGAATTAAAGCGCTGACAGGCTATAAAACAACCTGTCAGCTGGCATTACTGACCTTCAGAAAGGATACGTGGTGTGACAAAAATAAGCAGCTCAGTTTTTTCATTAAACTCACTGGTGTTTTTAAACAGACGGCCAACATAAGGAATATCACCAAATAAAGGGACCTTCGATACGGATGATATAGCCTGTTGCTGGTAAATTCCCCCCAATACGATGGTTTCGCCATTATCGACCAAAACCTGAGTCTGGATGCGCTGCGTATCTATTGCTGTTGCTGGGCCAGTTGGCGTCTGCACCGTGTCACCCCGGGTATCCTGAGTAATCACCAAATCCAGAATAATCCGATTATCCGGGGTAATTTGCGGGGTTACCTCTAAACTCAACACCGCTTTTTTAAAGGTCACCGTGGTAGCGCCACTGGATGCAGCCTGGACATATGGAATTTCTGTACCTTGCTCTATCCGTGCCATTTTCTGGTTCGATGTGGTCACTCTTGGGCTGGCGATAATTTCTGCTTTATTTTCCTGCTCTAAAGCAGATAACTCTAGATCGAGAATCGTCCCATCAGACAGCTTGGCCACATGAAAAGCAATATTCCCAGCTGGATTTTGTACCGGTAAATTCACATTCCAGCGTTGATCCAGGCTGGGTATCACACCTCCGGCGATGGTATTGGCGCCTGCCGCGGTGCCTGACGTTCCTTTGGTGCGCTGCTGATCACTGAAACCCCAGCGGATCCCCAGGTCTTCCTGCACATTATCTTTCACCGTCACCATACGTGACTCAATAAGCACTTGTCGCACCGGAATATCCAAACGCTCGACTAAACGCCGGGCATTTTCTATCGAACGACTGGTATCACGAATTAAAATCGTATTGGTCCGCTCATCAACAGTGACAGCGCCTCGCTCTGTCAGCAAACTGGTGTCTTGATTTCGAAGCAAGCTGGCAATATCGGCCGCTTTAGCATAGTTGATGACCAGAAAATCGGAATACAAAGGCTCAAGGTTTTCAACATCTAACTTAGCCTGCAGTTCTCTGGCTTCGCGACTGGCAAGCTCATCTGTGGGTGCCACCATCAGAATATTGCCATCCATGCGTTTATCGAGCCCCCGAACGCGAAGCACAATATCCAATGCCTGATCCCAAGGCACACCATCCAAACGCAAGGTCACATTGCCTGTCACTGAGTCACTGGTGACTAGGTTAAAACCATTATAGTCCGCAATAATTTGCAGCACGGTTCTCACCGGGATATCTTGAAAATTAAGCGAAATAGCCTGGCCTTGATACTCTCGACCACCCAGGATACTCCGTTGCGTCTCGTCCCGCTGCACATCCAGCGTAAAAATATTATCCACTTGTTGATAGTTGTGGGTAAAAGCGCCCGTTGGCTGAATCACTAAACGGCTGACACCATCCTCATGAAACGTCTCAATTTGCTTCACAACGGTGCCAAAGTCCATGACGTCCAGCAGATACAGCATATCGTCGGGAATTCCGGTGTTGTGAAAGTCCACATGCAACTTTCCGCCACGCTCTGAAACATTCACTGCAGCCGTGTTGTTACGCAAAAAAACCAGCACCCGGCCTTCACCCCGTTCACCACGGCGAAAGTCAATGGCCTGGATCTGGTTGAGTGTCCGTACCGGAATATCATTTTGCTGACCAGGCACTACAGGAGATACCCCTTGATCTTGCGACAGGTGCAAATAAAACACATTGTCTTCTTGTCGGGTCTGATAAAGACTCAGACGTTCAAGGTAGATCACGGCCCTGGTGCCATCGTCTTCAGTATAGGAGTGGATACGCTTGATACCGGCACGCTCTACCTCAATCTCAGCCAGCCCAGCATCGAGATCAGTCTGCTGGAAGAAAAGCTCTATGCGTGCTGGTTGATTAAACACTTGCACTTCAGGGGAGGATACCACTCTGTCGTCAAACACAAACTCAAGCTCAGTTTCACCACTCATGAGTGGACTGTATCGAACATCATTTAGTAATGGTTTCGCACTAGCTGGTACCGCTATAAACAGCAAAAGCAGAAAGGTCTTTTGCATGGCGCATATAAAATGGCTTGTCTTTGTTTTAGTAATCATATCCATAATAGTCTACACACCTGTTAATTGACAGACTCAACCATCTGCAGCATTGTTGTTCGTTCTTTCCAGCAGCCTGCGCCATCTGGTATCAATTCAAGCAGCTCTATATGAGTAGGTGTAACCGACACAACCCGCCCATGATAAAGCCCTACATAGTTATCTACCGTAATTCGGTGCAGTGTCTGATCGGAAGCCTGGATCAGTGCCCAAAGGTTACCTGCATCGCCCAAAGTCCCCCGCATCGACAGGTTATCCAGCGCGAACACTTCCAGTGGCTCCTTGCGGCGAGTGGGATCCGGATGCAAGCAATCTTGCTGCTGAACAAACCTCTGCTGCAAAGCTTCCGCCACAGGCATAGCAAAAGGACTTCTTTCGGTTGAACCACGATAGGCAATATGTTCAAAATCTGTCATTTCGGGTAAAGGTTCTACCCGGGGCCGCACCGCAGACTTCACTTCAGCCTCGAATTCATGCAAATCAGACATATCATCAAAGCAAGCCGTCAGCAGCAACGCAACAGGCACTAACCACAATAGTCTCATTGCTCAGCCTCCTTATAGCGGTAGGTTTTAGCCACCACATTAAAACGAAGGCGCCCATTGTCTTCTGCGTGCACAGTGAAGTCATGCAAACTGACAATGCGAGGAAGCTTAGCCACCTCACTAACAAAATTACCAAACTGGTGATAATCACCAATCACATGAATCCCAATCGGTAATTCGGTGTAAAACTCTTTTTCTATCTCAGGCATCCAATGAATACGGACAAAATTCAAACCGCTGGTGGTACCAACGTAAGTAATATCATCCAGTAAACCTGGTGTCTCGTGAGTGGCCGGTAACTGCTTCAATAAATCAGCAAAGGTCTGCTCCATCTCGGCCATTTGTTGTTTGTATGGCTCAAGATTAACCGCTGAAGCATACTTAGTCCGGTAACTCTGCTTTAATTGAACTTCTTCACTTTGTGCTGCATTCAGTGCTTCAATTTTGTTGCTCACCAGCATGTAGTAACTCAAAGCTGCAACAGCTATGGCGACCATCACAGCAAAAATCAGTTTGACCGCTTGCGGCCAGCTGCCCATGTTATCCAGAGTCAACTCATTGACATCAATTTCTGATAAATTGAGATTTAACTTCATTGAGTCTCTCCTTGCAGCACTTCAAACCCCTGTACCCGGACATGCATTTTGAAGTCGCTCAGAAGCCGGCCTGGAGATCGCCCTGTTTCGATAAACTCCAGCAGAGGGTCCGTCAACAACTCAGAGTCTTCGACCTGACGTATCATGTTGGATAAGCGATTATTGGATTCACTTTTGCCAATCATTAATAAAGCCGAGCCTTTTCTCTCCAGACTAGTCAGATAAACGCCTGATGGCACGATCTGAACAATTTCGTCCATGATCTGCGTCCCCAGATTACGACTGCCTTGCAGTTGTGAAATCAATGCCATCCGCTGCTGCAAGTTGGTTTTCGTTTCGTTCAGGCTTCGAATTTCTGCAATTTGCTGATCTAAAATAGCAATTTCTTGCTGCAAGTACTGATTACGTTTTTGTTGTCCATCCAAGCGAGCACTGTAAATAGAGCTCACCAGAAACACCGCCAGAAAACTAAATAATGCAACCGCGGTAATAATACTCAGGTACTGAGTTTGCTGCTCTTTGCGCGCGGCCTCACGCCAGGGCAGTAAGTTTATATGTGCCATGACGAAAAACTCCGTAATGCTAAACCTGCTGCAACCATTAACTGAGGACTTTGCTTGCTGAGCAAATCTTGATCAATGGCATTGGCAACGTTCATCGAACCAAACGGATCCGCAATCACCGTGTGAATACCCAGCTCGTCGGTCAGTAACTTATCGATGCCTTCCAGCATGGCAGTTCCGCCTGAGATAACCAGATAATCAATACTTTCTTTACCACTGGTGGTCAGATACATTTGTACCCCACGTCTTACTTGTTGCAACAACATGGTTTGGAATGGTGCCAAGACTTCAAAGGTATAGTTAGGAGGCAGGTCCCCATTAACCTTTGCCTGCTCAGCTTCGTCGTAACTTTTATTATAGTAAGACAAAATACTTCGGGTATACTGTTCACCGCCAAAGACCTGATCACGTGTGTAAAGTGTTCGCCCTTTTTCAATGATCGATAACAACGTCATGGTGGCGCCAATATCGACCATAGCAACCACTTTATCGACAGCATCATCGGGCAGTTGAGCCAGACAAAGGCTGGCTGCCCGGCTTAAGGCATAACTCTCGACGTCAATCACTTTCGTTGCAAAGTTACCGTGCTCCAGTGCCGCAACCCTGGCTTCGACACTCTCTGTACGGGCAGCACTCAATAACACATCGACTTTTGAAGGGTCAGACTCATTGATATCGAGCTTTTCGAAATCCATGCTGACTTCATTCAGTGGATAGGGAATAAGGCTATCGGCCTCAACCTCAATCTGACTTTCCAGTTCAGCGTCAGTTAAGGAGACATCCATAAAAATAACCTTACTGATCACAGTAGAGCCTGATACAGCTGCAGCGGCGAACTTAACGGTTCGGGGAATTTTCTTACGGATTTTATTGAGAACATTACCAACGGCTTCTATGTCCTGGATCTCACGATCAGACATGGCACCTTTGACCATAGGCTCAATTGCAAAGGCTTCCAATTGATAATCGTCTTGCTGCTTACTCAGTAAGACAGCTTTAACCGAGTGGGAGCCGATATCGATCCCGACCATCATTGGAGACTGTTTTTGAAATAAGCGTTTCATCATAGCGAAAAGCAGCCGTAGTTATTACAATTGTTATTGTTATACTCTGTAGCTTAGATCCTTTTTTAAGGAATAAAAAGAGTTTATTCGAAAACAAACAACTATATACTAGATATTTAATGTCAAAATTGACAGATGTAACAGAGGCGAATGGGTGTTCTGGCTTAAAAAAATTGTAATTTTGTGCCTGATTGGCGTGATTTTGGCAGTAGCGACTGTTTTTGTTGCTTATTGGTATGTGAAAGATGACTTGCCAGATGTGAGTTCGTTGCAGGACGTCCGATTGCAGACACCCATGCGGGTTTTTACTGCAGATGGTGAACTCATATCGCAGTTTGGTGAGCAGCGTCGCATTCCTCTGACCCTTGACGAAATGCCTCCCCAGCTTATTCAAGCCTTTCTGGCAACCGAAGATAGTCGTTTTTACGATCACCCCGGCTTCGATGTCATCGGCATGATGCGTGCGGCCATTGTCGTTGCCAGTACCCGCGATGCAAAACAGGGAGCCAGTACCATCACCCAGCAATTGGCTCGCAATTTCTTTTTAACCCGCGAAAAAAAGGTCATTCGGAAAATCAAAGAAATTTTTCTGGCCATTCGTATCGAACAACTGCTGAGCAAAGACGAAATTCTGGAGTTGTACCTAAACAAAATTGAATTAGGCCATCGCGCCTTCGGTGTCGGTGCAGCCGCTCAGGTGTACTTTGGCAAAACGGTTCATGAATTAACATTGGATGAAATCGCCATTATCGCCGGCTTACCGCAGGCCCCATCAATTTTAAACCCAGTACGCTCACCGACCAATGCCCGCAACCGCCGTAATATTGTGCTCGGCCGGATGCTGAGCATGGGCTACATCAATCAGGCTCAATACCAAGAAGCCCTTCAAGCACCGGTAACCAGCCGCCGACATGGCGCCCAGATTACTGCGTCTGCCCCATATATTGCTGAAATGGTTCGACAAGAGATGGTCGAGCGCTATGGCGAAGAGTATGCCTACACAGCGGGGCTGCAAGTCTACACCACCATCAATAAGCCTATTCAGGATGCGGCTCGTCATGCCTTGCAACAAAACCTGTATGATTATGATGAGCGACACGGCTATCGCGGGCCTGAAGCTGTTTTATGGTCTTCTGAAAACAGCGATGACGCCGAGCAAAGCACAGCGGCTGCATGGGATGAAGCCGACATCCTCAACTATTTAACCGAACAAAGCTCACTGGAGGATCTGCAGCATGCGGTGGTGCTGAATGTCGAAGATCAACAGGCTCTGGCCATTCGAGCTGACGGTCAGCACGTCACGCTTGATTGGGATGGTTTAAAGTGGGCTCGTCGTTTTATTACCGATCACCGACAAGGCCATGCCCCCAAACAAGCATCCGATATCCTGCAGCCAGGCATGCATGTTCGGATACGCCATAACGGTGAAAGCTGGCAACTCAGCCAGGTTCCGGAAGCAACCAGCGCACTGGTCTCCATGGACCCGAATACGGGCGCAATTCAAGCGTTGGTGGGTGGATTCAGCTTTGCCCAAAGCCAGTTTAATCGGGCGACGCAGGCAAAGCGGCAGGTCGGCTCCAATATCAAACCCTTTATCTATTCGGCCGCACTTGAACAAGGCTATACATTGGCATCAGTCATTAACGATGCACCTATCCATCATTGGGATCAGGGCGCGGGTATTGCCTGGCGCCCTCGCAACTCCCCAGCGGTGTACGATGGCCCGATCCGGGTGCGGGAGGCCTTAGCAAAATCAAAGAATGTGGTCTCCGTGCGCTTGATGCGTGGAGTCGGGATCGAAGACTCCATTCAACATTTAAAACGCTTCGGCTTTGCCGAGTCTGACTTGCCGCGTAATGAAACACTATCTCTTGGCTCGGCTTCGTTAACGCCTCTTGAGCTACTGACAGGCTACGCTGTTTTTGCCAATGGTGGCTTTTTAGTCAAACCTTATGTCATTTCAAAAGTATATAACGAAGAAAACGAGCTGATTTATCAGCATCAGCCTGCATTAGCCTGTCACGACTGTGCTGTCGAAAACACCGCAGCAGAACCTGAAATACTCGATGCTGAAGCTCAGCTGGCTCAGTTGTTTGCCGACTTTCCAGCAGATGAGTCGGCAGATACGGAAACGCCACCAAAGCAAGCCCCCCGGGTGATATCAGAGCAAAATGCTTTTTTGATCAGTGAAGCGCTGAAATCCAGTATCTGGGGTGGCGGTCACTGGAACCGAGGCACCGGCTGGAACGGCACCGGTTGGCGAGTGCAAAGTCTGGAGCGGCGTGACATCTCAGGTAAAACAGGCACGACCAACGATTCAAAAGACACCTGGTTCACCGGGTACAACAGTCAGATTGTCACCACCTCCTGGGTCGGCTTCGACGATGCTAACCGTAGCCTTGGCCGAGCGACCTGGAACGCGAATCTGGGCCGTAACCAAAGCAGTGGGGTTGAAGCTGGCGCCAGAACAGCACTGCCAGCCTGGTTGGAATTTATGCGTGTGGCGATGCAGGATATCCCTGTCGATCAGGTTGACACCCCTGCGGGTATCTCATCGGTACGTATTGATTTAGAAACAGGCTTGCTTAGCCGCGCCAATGACCATACCAGTCGTTTTGAGTTTTTTGTCCGCGGCACTGAGCCCACGCAATATGTGCAGCCTGGAACGCCCAGCTTCTCATTTGACGACGATGAACCGGCAACAGAGTTGTTGGAGTTATTTGACTAGTTTCATTATTTTTCCAGCAGCATGAATAAGAAAAGCCAGCATCCCTGCTGGCTTTTTCAATTCAATAAAGTCGTTATTTCTGAGCAGCAAGCCAGGCTTTGGCCTGAGCCAGAGCTGACAACACTTGCTCAGGGCTGGTCCCCCCCAGGGCGTTGCGTCGTGCCATCCCAGCTTCCAGCGTTAAGGCTGGATACACATCTTCTGTGATATCTGCACACACTTGTTGCATCTGTGACAATGGCAATTGCTCCAATGGCAACTGCTGTTCGGCAGCTATCAGCACCAACTGGCCAGAAAGGTGATGCGCATCACGAAACGGAATGCCTTTACCTACCAAATAATCGGCCAGATCAGTCGCATTGCTGTAGCCCAGCTCGGCGGCTTGTCGGCACACATCGGCCTTCACGGTAGATGTGGCAATACGGTTGCCAACACTTGCAGCGACTGCTGCCATTGTTGCATCAGATCAAAAAAGCCCTGCTTGTCTTCTTGCATATCCTTGTTGTAGGCCAACGGCAAGCCTTTCAACACATGCAATATAGCCACCAGCTGCCCCAGAATACGGCCGCTTTTACCACGCAGTAACTCGAACACGTCCGGGTTTTTCTTTTGCGGCATCAACGAAGAGCCACTGCTGATGGCATCGCCGAGTTTGAAAAAACCGGCTTCGCCAGAGCAGAAAAATACCACATCTTCCGATAAACGCGACACATGGGTCATGCATAAACTTGCAGCGGCACTGAGCTCAACGACAAAATCCCGATCCGATACCGCATCCAGACTGTTGGCCGCTGCCGTATCAAAACCTAACTCTGTGGCCAGCCAGCTACGATCAACTGGCACACCAGTGCCCGCCAAAGCACCGGCGCCTAAGGGGCAAACATTCAAGCGCGACACAGCATCATCCAGCCGGCCCAGGTCACGTTTTAGCATCTCAACATAGGCCAAGGCCCAATGCGCAACCATGACAGGTTGTGCTCGTTGTAAATGGGTATAGCCAGGCATCACTGCACCACCCGCTGCCTCGGCAAAGTTTAGCAATGCCTGTACACTGGCCAGCAAGCTGTGTCGAACCGCTTGAGCTGCATCACGAGCCCATAATCGCAGATCGGTCGCTACCAGGTCGTTGCGGCTGCGGCCAGTGTGCAGCTTGCGTGCAACCGCGCCTAGTTGCTCGGTCAGTTGCCCTTCCACCCAGCTATGAATGTCTTCTTCACCACTATCAACCGGTAACGTCGGGTCCTGCTCCAGCTTTAACGCAAGCTGTTGCAAGGCATCCTGCAATTGCTTCGCTTCATGCTGACTAATCAGCTTTGCTTCGGCTAAGCCTGCGGCCCAAACTTTGGATGCAGCAATATCCTGCTGCGCTAATTGATAATCGAAACCAATGGAGTCATTAAAGGCTTTAAACTCCTCCAGACTGGCCTCGGTAAAACGTCCGCCCCACATTGCCATTGGTATTACTCCTGTGCTTTTTTATCGGCTGCATGCATTGCACGAATCCGGCTGGCCAGGCTATACAGGCGAATAAAGCCTGCAGCATCCTGCTGGTTGTAGACTTCATCGTCCTCAAAGGTTGCAAACGCTTCTGAGTACAGACTATTGACAGAGCGTCGCTTCGCCACCGTAGCCTGACCTTTGTAGAGTTTCATCACCACATCACCAGTCAGATCGTTCGCCAAACTTCCAGCGGCAGCGAGTAAGGCATCTTTTAATGGCGTAAACCAGCGACCATCGTAAACCAGCTGGGCAAACTGCAGGGCAATATCCTCGCGGTAATTCAACGAGGTCCGATCATAGACCAAAGCTTCCAGCCCTTTCAGAGCGGCCAACATAATGGTCCCCCCCGGTGTTTCATAACAGCCGCGCGATTTCATTCCTACCAAGCGGTTTTCCACGATATCGATACGGCCAACACCATGCTCCGCACCCAGTTCATTTAATAAGGTCAGCGCCTCCACCGGGCTTAGCTCGGCTCCGTTGACTTTGCTAAGCTCACCAGCGACAAAAGACAACTCTACATACACCGCATGATCCGGTGCCTGCTCAGGCGATTTAGTCCAGGTCCAGACCTGCTCCGAAGGCTCACACCAAGGATCTTCTAGCTCTCCCCCTTCATGCGAAATATGCCATAAGTTGGCATCCCGACTATAAATTTTGGTGGCTGACGATGTGGTTGGAATATTTTTTTCGGCCAGGTAATCAAGCAATGACTGGCGCGACGTAAAGTCCCATTCACGCCAGGGTGCAATCACTTTAAGCTGCGGGGCCAAGGCCGCAAAAGCACCTTCAAAGCGAACCTGATCATTGCCTTTACCGGTACAGCCATGACTCAGTGCATCCGCACCGACTTTAAGCGCCAGTTCAACCTGTGCCCGGGCAATCACGGGGCGCGCCATGGATGTACCCAGCAAGTACTGCCCCTCATAAACCGCCCCGGTTTTCAGGGTTGGATACACCACCTCGCGCATTAATTCTTCGCGCAAGTCCACCACATAACAACTGGACGCGCCTGAAGCGATTGCTTTTTCTTCAACCCCTGCTAATTCATCATCGCCCTGACCCACATTCGCCACAAAAGCGACCACTTCGCACTGATATTTTTCTTTTAACCACGGCACGATAGCCGACGTATCCAAACCACCTGAGTAGGCTAAAACAACCTTCTTTACACTCATTTCCGACCTCACGCTAAAAGTTGAACCAGCACGGCATTTTGCACATGCATTCTGTTTTCTGCTTGTTGCAATACCAGAGAGGCGTCGCTATCCAGCACCTCACTGGTTACTTCCTGTCCTCGATGTGCTGGCAAGCAGTGCATCAAATATCGAATAGACAGTCGTTGCAGCACTTCACTCGACACCTGATAGGCAGAAAAGCGACGCATCAGCTCTGCCGGATCGGCCTGATCACCCATCGACAGCCAGGTATCCGTATAGAGGGCTTGAGAACCATCGGCTGCCAATAGCTCATGACTGAGTTGGATCACGCCACCGGTTTTAGCTGCGATTTGCAACGCACGCTGCAACACATGGCCATCCGGGCCATAATTCGGCGGCGTAATGACCACCAACTTCATGCCACTCAAAGCAGCCCCCAACATCAAGGAATGGCAAACATTATTGCCATCCCCCACATAAGCCAACTGAACCTGGGCTAA
>JAIUMG010000041.1 GCA_022565655.1 Alkalimonas sp. | reverse complement strand
CCTCGTTCTATGCGCGACTGGCAGCAGCGGCCTTTTCGTCAACCCCATCACACCAGCTCTGCAGTTGCATTAGTTGGCGGAGGCTCAGTACCCCGGCCTGGCGAAATTTCTTTAGCTCACCATGGGGTGCTATTTCTGGACGAGTTGCCTGAGTTCCCCCGCAAAGTGCTCGATGTCCTTCGCGAGCCTTTAGAAACTGGCTGGATCCATATTTCCAGAGCCGCGCGGCAAGCAGAGTTCCCGGCGCAATTTCAATTTATTGCCGCGCTGAACCCCAGCCCGACCGGTCATCACGATGATGGTCGTGCCAGCCCGGAGCAGGTGATGCGTTACCTGAACCGTATTTCCGGGCCCTTTCTTGATCGGATCGAGCTGCAAATTGACGTGCCACTCCTTCCCAAAGGCTTACTGAGTCAGCAGGATGCCTCCGCCGAATCAAGCCAGCAAGTTCGCGCCCGGGTGTTAGCCGCCCGCCTGTTGCAACTGGACCGTCAAGGCAAAGCCAATGCCCGACTCAGCGCCGCCGAAATTGACCAGCATTGCCCACTAAAGTCACAAGATGCAGCTTTTCTGGAAGATACTATCCACCATTTGAAGCTATCGGCACGCAGTTACCATAAGCTCATCAAGGTGGCCCGCACCATTGCCGACTTGCAACAGCAACCCCACATTCACAAAGCTCACCTGATGGAGGCGCTCAGCTACCGTGCACTCGAACGACTCCTCAGCTACCTGAAAAACTAAAGCTGTTTCCACTTTAGCGTTTGGCCAGCATAAAAAGGCACTATGGCCTCACCATTTGACAGGGTCAGCTGTTCTGGCAGCGTCCAATCCTGGCGTTGCAATGTGATGGTACCGCTGTTACGCGGCAAGCCGTAAAAATCCGGGCCATAGTGGCTGGCAAAGCCTTCCAGTTTATCCAAACATCCCAAGTCATCAAATACCTGAGCATACAGCTCAATCGCACTCATGGCGCTGTAACAACCGGCACAACCACAACTGGATTCTTTTCGGTGTTTTTCATGCGGTGCTGAATCCGTTCCAAGAAAAAACTTTTTAGAGCCCGAGGCCACCGCCGCTTGCAACGCTTGCTGATGGGTATTACGTTTTAACACCGGCAAACAATAGTTATGCGGCCGAATGCCGCCCACCAATAAGTCATTGCGGTTCAACAACAAATGCTGTGGCGTGATAGTCGCGGCTACCTGGTCGGATGCCTCCAACACAAACTGAGCCGCATCGGCGGTGGTGATGTGCTCAAACACCACTTTTAATTGCGGTAAACGCGCCACGATGTGTTGCAGATAGCGATCGATAAAGGCTTTTTCCCGATCAAAAATATCGATGTCGGCATGAGTCACTTCACCATGCACCAGCAACAGCATGCCTTGCTCAGCCATGGCTTCAAACACTGGATACAGGCTATCCAAAGCGCTGACCGCATCGCTGGAGTTGGTAGTGGCACCAGCCGGATACAATTTGGCAGCAATAACCCCGGCCGCCTTTGCCGCCGCGATATCTGCTGCGCTGGTTTTGTCGGTCAGGAACAATGTCATTAATGGTTCGAACTCACTGCCAGCTGGTCGGGCAGCCAAAATTCGCTCACGATAGGCAACCACCATATCTGCATTGGCGACCGGAGGAACCAGATTAGGCATCACAATAGCCCGGCGGAAAGTGCGCGCCGTTGCAGGCACTGTATCGAGTAACATCGCGCCATCGCGAAAATGCAAATGCCAATCATCAGGGGTTTGCAGAATAAGTTGATCCATAAAAGCTCCAGAGTCCGCAGGGGAAGTCGATATACTTAGATGTATAATACCAAATAAAGCTGCTTTCCCGTTATGTTCCGGGCAATAAAGCTAAAAAAAAGTACCTTGGCAAAACAACAACTCATCTTGCGAAATGCTTCATCTTATCGGATAGTGAAGCCATAACCTTTTATGGCCGCTCATGGCTAAGGCGCATGGATGGAACTGTCGCAACTACTGATTCTGGTGATTATAACCATTACCGTGGTTCTGTTTATCTGGGATCGCTGGCGTCATGATATTGTTGCTCTAGCCAGTTTACTGGCCTGTGTACTGGTAGGCTTGGTTCCGGCAGAGCAAGCCTTTATGGGCTTTGGCCACCCAGCGGTCATTACCGTTGCTTGCGTTCTGGTGCTAAGCCGGGCATTGCAAGCCACCGGCGCAGTTGATGTGATGGCACAACGGCTTCTGCCAGCCAAAACCGGGCCAACCCTGACTATTGCAGCCTTGACGGCTTTGGCTGCTATTTTATCAGGCTTTATGAACAATGTTGGCGCTCTGGCATTGTTGATGCCAATTGCAATTCAGGTCTCGGGACGGCTTGGTATCGCGCCTGGGCAAGTACTGATGCCTGTTGCCTTTGGTTCTATTCTTGGTGGCATGACCACACTGATAGGCACCCCCCCTAACCTCATCGTCTCCAGCTTTCGTGCCGACTATAAAGCCGAAGGCTTCGCCATGTTTGATTTTAGCCCGGTTGGCCTTTGGGTGATGCTATTGGGTGTTGTTTTCATTGCCCTGATCGGTTGGCGCATGGTGCCAGTACGAAAGCGTTCAGATATAAGCAGCTTTGAGACTAGTAAATACCTGACCGAAATACGCATCACTGAACAAAGCAAAGTCTGCGGTATGAGCATCCGCGAGCTGGAAAAATCTCTTGAAGAACAGGATGCACAAGTCGTTGGCATCGTGCGTAATAACTACCGAGCACCAGCACCGCCGGGCTACTATCAGATTACCGCCGAAGATGTCCTGGTGATTGAAGCAGATCCTGAGTCTCTGGGTAGCTTATTGACCAGTTACGATTTATCACTGGAAGAAAGCCTGGCCAATCAGGAAGCCAAAAAAGAAAAGAAAGAAAAAAAAGAACAGCTCGCAGCTGAACAAGCCGCTGAAGTCAGTCAATCGATCGTTCCAGAAACGAAAAGCAGCACAGAGTCTGAGACAACTAAAGAGAAAGAAAAAGAGAAAGAAAAGGCGAAACAGAAAGATAAAGAGCGCCGGGGAGAAGTGACGTTAATTGAATTGGCCGTGTTGCCAAACTCAGAGTTGATTGGTCGAACGGCGGCTCAATTAGGCCTAAGAACCCGATTTAATATCCACATGCTGGCGTTATCACGCCATGGCCGTCGCTCTATTAAGCGGGTACGGCGTACCGCTATACAGGCTGGCGATGTGCTGTTAATGCAAGGTCAGGAGGAAGCCCTGAACACCTTCTCGGCCGAGTTTGGCTGTGTGCCCTTAGCTGAACGGCAGATACGGGTCCCAGAGAAGCGCAATACCATCCTGGCCACGCTCATTATGCTGGGCGCGGTTATTGGGGCAGCTTTTGGCTTGATGCCTGCAGCCATAGCCTTTGCTTTTGGCATGATGCTGGTGATGATCTTTAAAGTGATGCCACTGCGCAAAGTCTATACCGCTATTGACTGGCCGGTCATCGTCCTGCTTGCCTGCTTAATTCCAGTTGCCGGAGCCATGGCCAGTACCGGTGCCGGCGACTTGCTCGCCATCAATCTATTGCAGCTTCTTGGTGGCAACAATCCCACTCAGGCCATGATATTAATGCTGGTGCTCACCATGGTGTTGACATCCTTTATGAACAACGCGGCTACGGCTGCTATGATGTGCCCTATTGCCATAAGCTTTGCTCATCAGATGGACGTCAACTCAGACCCTTTTTTGATGGCTGTGGCAGTAGGTGCATCCTGCGCTTTCATGACGCCAATTGGCCACCAGAACAACACGCTGATCCTAGGGCCTGGTGGTTTCCATTTCGGCGATTACTGGCGATTAGGGCTGCCTCTGCAAGTACTGGTGATCATTGCCGCCATTCCGGCACTCCACTTTTTCTGGCCCTTGTAAAGGAACAGTTTTGGCCAAGACTAGGCGCAGCCTGATGTTTCAGCATATACTGTTCACAAAATAGCTGTCTAGAGTGCAATAATGAAGAAAAACAAAGTCGTCGCCACCGAAGATATCCTGCTGACCTTGTGTCAGTCATTGACCGAAGTGCTGTCTGCAGCCGGTAATCGGGATGTTGCCTATTCACCCATGGTGCAAAAAATCCAAAAAACGTGTTTGCGTCCGGATCTGGGTTGCTTTGTATTGTTTGATGGCGGCTTTTCCGGGCTGGTGGTGATTAACTTTACCTCACAAGCAGCCATGGAAATTTATCGCAAGTACATGATGAGTATGGGCATGCCTGAGTCTGAGCTGGCTCAGTTTCATACCTCGGATGAGGTCGGTAATGTGATGGGCGAACTGATGAATCAAATCGTCGGCGACTTTACCAATAAAGTGCGCCACGATCTGCAAACCTCCATCAACCAAAGCCAACCAAAAATGATGGCGATCAATAAGCAGGTGCAGATCCTAATCAATACCCAGCTGGATCAGCCACAAGCTCGTCGTGTGACCTTTAACACCCCCGAGCACAATATTTTTTATCTGGAACTGGCGATGGATAAAACCGAATTTATTCAGCTGCATGAATTTGAAAAAACAGCCAGGGAAAACCCGGATGATATCTTGGAAAATGCTCAGCAGGGCAGTTATGAAGTGGCCGATGAAGTCAGCCCCGATGTGGATGAAGATTTCCTGAAAGATCTTGGCCTTTAAGCGACCCTGGGTGTCGCAATAAGCACCAAGCTAAAGCGGGCACCACCCAGTGGGGCGGTGCCGATCACCAAACGACCCTGATGCCACTCCATAATACGACAGACGATAGCCAGCCCCAAGCCAAAGCCCCCCGTATTGGGCCGCCTCGGCTGATCCAGTCGTTGAAAGGGTTTGGTGATTTGCAGTCGCATTTCATCTGCCACACCAGGCCCATCATCATCAACATGCAACCACAACTCGCCATTCTTTTGCTCCAGGCTTACCACGATACGCTGCCTGGCGTACCCCTTGGCATTTTGCAACAAATTGACGATCGCCCGTTCCAGATAATGGCCGTCAGCTGCATAGCTGCATCTCGCTGGCAGCTGTAGCTCAATCGCAGGGCCTGGTAGCACCGCTAACTGCTCTTGAATGCTGTGCAGCAGCTCCACCACATCGACTGAGCTTGGCTGTAATGCAGGCATAGCAACTTCCAAGCGGGCATAATCAAGCATCTCGTCCACCAATCGCTGCAGCACGCGAACATCTTGCTGCATCAACTGACGTTCCTGCTCGGGGAGATGCTGAGCCATTTCTAAGGCGAAATTCAGTCGGGCTAAAGGAGTGCGCAACTCATGCGATACGGCATGCGTCATTTCTTTTTGCAATGATAATAAGCGCTGGATCTGAGCCTGCATCTGCCGCACGCTATCGGCAATCGGCGCCAACATCGAATGAGCTGGCACCGATACGGTTGACGATTGCCCCTGTCCCATCAACGCAAGGTCGCGCTGTAACCGCTTAATATCTTGTGCTAATGGCCAGAGCCAAAGCGCCACGGCAATACCCAGCAAGATAAAAAACAACACACTTAAACCTAACCGTAGCGGTGACTCTGTCTCCAGCGCAATGGGTCCGAACTGCCATAGCTCTGCCTGATGCATGCCGTACAGATACAGCTCAGAACCGTGCGTGAAAAAGGGCAACACCTCACCTTGCTGCAAAGCCTGCCACTCAGAGTCAGACCATTGAACACTGCCGGAAGCCAGCATCTGGCTCGGCATGGCCAGAGACTCACTCAGCTCAAGCGCTGACTCATGCTGCAAACTTAACTGAATTTGCTGCTGCCAATGAGGTACCGAAGCCGGTAAGTCTGGGTCCGACCACAGCTGCCATAGCTGCTCGATACTCCAGCCTAAGCCTACTAATAAGATCAGTAAAAACAGATAGAACCGAATAAACAACCGCTGCATCAGCTTGCCCAGGCATCGGCAACAAACAAGTACCCTTTCCCCCAGACGGTTTTAATACGAAAGGGGGTTTCCGTATTATCATTCAGTTTTTTTCGTAGGTGAGACACCCGAACATCGACGGAGCGATCCAAACCATCGTATGGACGGCCGATCACCTGTTGATGGATCTCTTCACGCCGTACCGTCTGGCCTGCATGCTGAGCCAACATCCAGAGCAAATCAAACTCGTAGCTGGTTAAATCCACCCGCTCACCCGCCAGGAAAACCTCCCGAGCCCGGCGCTTCAACTGCAACACACCAAAGCTCAATTCATAGTGATGATCGGGTTCTGCTGGCTGCCGGCGGCGCAATAACGCATGGATCCTTGCCAACAGCACTCTGGGTTCAACCGGCTTGATGACATAATCATCTGCACCCAGCTCCAGCCCCAGCACCTGATCAATATCACTTTGTTTAGCAGTAAGCATTAAGATGGGCCCGGTAAAGCTTGGCCGAATTTGCCGACAAACGCCATAACCATCAAGGCCGGGCAGCATCAGGTCCAGAATAATCAAGTCAGGTTTAAAACGAGTGCAATGGTCTGCAACTGCACTACCATTCCCCTGAATCTCCACCTCGAAACCATGTTGTTGCAGATAACTTTGCACCAACTCAGCCAAGCGCTGATCATCTTCCACCAGCAATACGTTACTCATTAAAATACACTCCATGGGGCTACCAGACGTCGACGACGTTTTGGTGTACGGCTCACCGTTTTCAACGTTTCCTGCGCCAAAGTATGCTCGGCACTTCGCAGTGTCAGCATCGCTTGTTCTGGCCAGAGTAATGATGTCTGCCATCGTCCTTGCAATTGTTCTGGCCAACAGGTCAATAACTCATCGGCCAGATAAAGGCACAGATCCACCGGCACCGGGCTGCTCCATGAAATCGCCAGCTCGGCCTCACAGGATTCACCCTGCTCACTGGAAATACAGACAACCGGCCTCACTGACCAACAAAGCTCAGTGCTACATTCATCCGCGGACAACCCGCCTGACCATAGTAAAACCAGAAATATCATGGCTTTACTTCCGAATCCATTCATCAGTTAAATCGGTAACTCCATCCTATAAACCAGCTATGTACATAATTGTGTTTCACCAAGGGGCTGCGAGTCATTGCATGGTCCAGCCAGCGATAACGGTAAAAAGCCATCACACTCCAACCCGAACTGATTGGTAATGACCAAGCCATCTCAACTTGCGGTTGCCAGCTCGCCTTGCCTTGATAACGCTGCAACTGCGGAGCCTCATCAACCGAGATACCATAATAGCGGTTCATCAGTTGTTCACTTTTCCAATGTAACCCCGTACTCCAGCGCCAGTGACCGTAAGCACTTTGCCGATACCAACTCGCCACGGCGGTCAATTGGTGGCCATGATGCTGACCGGAGATGTCTGTCCAGGCGTTCAGGCGCAGCGACCACCGATCAAAATTGCCATTTAATTGCATCCCTCCATCCAATGCAGTGGGACGGCGGCTGACTTCATCAACTGACACTTCCGTTTGCTGTTGGTTCCGCGGCTCCTGAGAAACCGTCGGCATATACTGGAACGACTGATCAATCACATTGATACTGCTGATATGCCAACGATAAAAATACCCTTTTTCCGGATTCAACCGACTGACCAGACTAAGTGTCCATTGCGGATCCAATGGCGTGCTGACCCCCAAGACACCATTGTCAAAAAACACATAGTTACCATAGTAACTCACGTCTGGCATCAGCAGCAGCGGGAGTGCTTTAGCACCATGCAATGGCGTTGAACTCTGGCCCAGCCCAACCGCCAGCCCTAGCTGCCAGCTTGATGCGTCAATGTAACGCTCATCAGCTATACTGGCTTTCGTGACCAAGCCAACGCTTAGAACGAGCCCTATACTACTGATTATAATTGCGAATTGTTTCATACCACGCCCTGCTCACTGCATCTTGCTCTAGTTCAGTTTATCACCACTCTGGCAGGGCTCTAAGCAAAGTAACATTGTTTCACAAAAAAGCCGGGGCCATACACTTGTCAGTACACAACCAATGCATGGAATAAAAAATTCCTACAGATAGTTTGATTAATAATAAAAAATTGTATTAGACTGGCTACTCATCGACCAACGAGAGCAACAGCATGAATAAACGACATTTACTCAAGTTAGGCTTAGCATCCGCTTTGCTGCCATTAATGTCATGCTCGGGTATGGCTGCCACGGCAGTAAACCGCTCAGGCAGCTTATTACCCATGCCCTTAAAACGTGGTGACACCATTGGTGTGGTGAGCCCTTCTGCAGCGATAGCCTCACGCCAGGAGTCGCAGTTTGCCATCGAGTCGATGGAAGCTTTAGGCTTTAAAGTTAAGACAGGTCAACATTTTCGTAGCCGTCATGGTCACCTTGCCGGCCAGGATGCAGACCGGGCGGCCGACTTTAATAGCATGTTTGCCGATCCTGAGGTCAAAGCTGTCATCTGCCTGCGAGGCGGCTCAGGAGCAGCCCGAATTCTGCCGTTGATTGATTATGAGCTGGTACGTCGCAACCCAAAAATTGTGCTAGGGTACTCTGACATTACCGCGCTGCATAATGCGTTGCACGCTAAAACCGGCTTGGTGACCTTTCATGGCCCCAATGGCAGCAGCCGCTGGCATGATTTTAATGTCCAACAGTTCGAGCAGCTGTTCTTCGAGCAACGACTGCTCACGTTCGCCAACGAACAGTCGATCAATGACGATCTGATTGTCCGGCAAAATCGCACCCAGACCATTCGCAGCGGCAAAGCCATCGGCGACTTAGTGGGTGGTAACCTGACTGTACTGACTGCCTTGTCAGGCACCCCCTACTTGCCTGACTTTCGCGGTAAAATTTTATTTCTTGAAGACATTAATGAACCGCCTTACAAAATTGATCGCATGATGAGTACCTTGCGGTTAAATGGTACATTGCAGCAAATCAGTGGCTTTATCTTTGGCGATTGCGCTCGCTGTACACCAGGTGGTGGCTGGGGCAGCCTGACGTTGGATCAAATTTTTGATGACTACATTCTGCCGCTGAATATTCCGGCCTATACCGGTGCCATGATAGGCCATATTCCGCGGCAGTTTATTGTCCCTGTAGGTGCCAAAGCGGAAATGAATGCCGATAACGGTACCTTCCGCTTGCTTGAGCCGGTTTTTCAAGCAGGTTAACGCCAGGACATCTTGACCTGATGGCTGAAACGGCCAGCGCTAAAGGTTTGAATCCTTCAGCGCTTCGGTCTATGATGGCTCAACCTGGACCGTAATGAAGTCATTGTCGCTCCACATTTTTTGTTGTTGGCCAACCTCATTGGTAGAGCGTAACTCATGAAAGACAAAGCCACTTCCTTTGATATTGCGTATCTGGCTGGGGTATCTCAGTCGACCGTATCAAGGGCTTTGCGCGATAGCCCTCAGGTGAATAAAGAAACCCGGGAGAAAGTGCATGCAATCGCGCGGCAGTTAAACTACAAAGTTGATAAAAATGCCAGCAACCTGCGCAAACAGCGCAGCAGTACTTTGGCATTGCTACTGTTTGAAGACCCCACCACCGATGAATCACTGATTAACCCATTCTTTTTGTCGATGCTCGGTAGCATCACCCGTGCCTGCGCTCAACGTGGCCAGGACTTACTGGTCTCGTTTCAGCAACTCAGTGATGATTGGCATGCCGACTACGAAGACACCAAAAAAGCCGATGGCATCATCCTGCTGGGCTATGGCGATTACGAAGATTACGAAGAAAAGCTGAATAAACTACTGGCGCAAGAGACTCACTTCGTCTGCTGGGGCGCTGAAGTTGAAGGCCATCCAGACTTCACCATTCGCAGCAACAATCGCCAGGGGGGCCGTTTAGCAGGCCAGCATTTGCTTAAGCTTGGCCATAAGCATTTTGCCTTCATTGGCAATGCCTCTGCTGGCAGCCCGGAGTTTAACCAGCGTTTTCTTGGCTTTACCGATGCTTTACAGGATGCAGGCATCGATCCCAAGCAGATCCCACAATACAATGCGATTTCCACAGAGCAAGCCGGTCAGCTGGCGGCACTGAACCTGCTGGATGCCGGGCACCCGGTCGACGCTATCTTCTGTGCCAGTGATCTGATTGCCATTGGCGTGATGCAGGGTATCCAGTTACGCGGTTTAAACATACCAGAAGATATTGCTGTGGTTGGCTTTGATGATATTCCTGTAGCCTCTTATGCCAACCCCCCGCTGAGTACCATTCAGCAAGACACCACGCTGGCTGGCGAGATGCTGGTGCAGAACCTGCTGCACCTCATCAATAACCAGCCCATTGAAACCAATCAGATTGAACCAAAAATAGTGATCCGCAAATCCTGCGGCACCATCACCAGCAAAGGATAATAGAATGAAAAAAACAGCCTTATTGCTTAGCTCAACCTTGCTTTTAGTGGCTTGCGGTGGAGCCCCTTCCGCCGATAAATTGGCCAAGGATCCTGAACTGCTCGCAACGGTCATGCTGGAATGTGCAGAGCTTCGGCTAAAAGGAGAAAGCACCGATATTGCCAAGTGCAACAATGCAAACAAGGCACAGCAGCAGCTGCTGGATGATGCAAAAAAAGAGCTGGATAAACTACTCGGCAATTAAGATGAAAGCACCATGGCTGCGCTCTTCAGACGCAGCCATGGGCCTCTTGGTTGCTACTTCGACTGCAAAATCAGTACGCCATCGTTAGCCAATAAGCTACCATCCAAATCAAAGCCCCAGCTGATATCCAGATCGCTCTGCTCTGCCAACACGGCTGAAATATCTGTCATCTCACCCGCTAAATTCAGCACAAATACCGAACGTTGCTCGCCCAACTCGCGTGTTACCGTCAAAATACCCTGCTGCGGCGATTGCACCTGATAACTTCCTGCCAAACTCATTTCCGGCCGCTGTTTTTGCATCGCAATTAATACACGGTGCAACTGCCACAGTGAATCCGGCTCTGCGCGTTGCGCGGCCACGGTGCGATCACCGGCAGCCAGCTGCTGTGCCAGAAAATCCGGCCACCAGGGGTCAAAGTCCTGGGTAAACAGTTCTTTTTGCTCCACCCAGCTCAGCTCAGCCTGGGTAAAACCAGCCTGGTGGCTTTGATCCCACAGCATGGGTGCCCGCTTATACACATCATGACCACTTTGCTGTTGCGTCATACCAATCTCTTCGCCGTAATAAATGTACTTAGTGCCCGGTGTACTGAACAAAAGTGCGGCGGCTTGTTTGGCCTTGGCCTGGTTTTCCTGCAACTGAAAACCCACTCGGTCTTGATCGTGATTGGTTAGAAATGGCGTAAAAAAGGCCAGCGGTGCGCCCGACTCCAATCGACGTTGTACATTTTGTGCCAGAGGGTGCAATTCACCATCGGCAACCTGTCCCGATTGTTGGCTCATGGTGCCAAACTGAGCCTCGGTGGCAAGGCCTTGCTGCAGCATATCCAAAACAATATAGCCAAACTCAAAATCAAAGCCCTGATCCAGTCCTTTACCATCGCCCCAGTACTTGGCCGCGACGGGAATATCAACCCAGGCCTCACCAACCAGATAAGCCTCTGGATTGACGCTTTTGACAAAGGCATTAAAATCAGCCCAATAATCAATCGTCTCAGGCAAGTCGGCCTGGCCTTGTGGACCGCGCTCTATCACAAAACGCACCGCATCCAGCCGGAAACCATCCACGCCTTTATCCAACCAGAACTTGGCCATGGTCTTCATTTCTTCGATAACATCCGGGTGTTCCAAATTCAGATCCGGCTGGGTGGCACCAAAGGCAGCGTAGTAATACTCGCCACGGGTTTCATCAAAATGCCAGACCGCTTCCGGCAGGTCGTTATCCGACCAAGCATGCCCCCAGCCTTTGCCTGCTGCAGGTAAATCTTCGCGCCAGATAAAGTAATCGCTGTAGGGTTCGACCCGCTCTGCGGATAAACGAAACCACTCATGCTCTCGCGAAATATGGTTAATCACCAAATCCAAAATAACTTTAATATCCCGAGCTTCAGCTTCGTTCAAAAAGCGTTCAAAATCAGCCATAGTGCCATAGTCGGATTCAACCTGATAAAACTCAGTGAAGTCGTAGCCATGGTACGACGGTGCTTCAAACATGGGCGTCAACCAGATGGCATCGATGCCCAACTCCGATAAATAAGGCAGCTTGGCGGTCATGCCATTGAAATCACCATGACCATCGCCGGTCGTATCGTAAAAGCTGCGCGGCCATATCTGGTAGAACACCGCATCATCCCACCAGGGGGTATCACTCTTCTGCTCTGAAGCTGAATAGCCTTGCTGTTCAGTTGAACGAACCTCGGATGCTGGCTGGCAAGCGACCAATGCCAGTGCCAGAAATAACCCATACCAAAGTCGGATAGAACCTTGTAGCAACAATCTCATACCAATTACCCTTTTACTGTTTTACTGGTACGCACAAACAGCACGTACACGGCCGCGATTAAATAACTGACACCACCCAATGCCAGCGCATAAATGGCCTGGCCGTCAAAGAAATACGTCAGCAGGCTGCCCAAAATGGCCGCCGCTAACAGCTGCGGCAACACGATAAAGATATTAAAGATCCCCATGTACACGCCCATTTTATGCGCTGGCAAGCTATTGGACAGCAACGCATACGGCAACGATAAAATAGAGGCCCAGGCAATACCAATGCCGATCATCGGCAACCACAGCAAGGCAGGATCCGTGATAAAGAAGAACGAGAATAAGCCGAGGGCACCACAGACTAAGTTCACACTATGAGCGCGCTGGGTGGTAATACGGCGTGCTACCCACGGGATAACCAGAGCGGCAATAGCGGCAAAGCCATTGTAGACAGAAAACAACACACCGACCCAATCAGCCCCGGTATTGTAGGCCAGCGAGGTGGTATCGCTGGTACCGTAATGGTGGCTGGTCACCGCTGCCGTGGTGTAGATCCACATGGCAAACAGCGGAAACCAGGAGAAAAACTGCACCACCGCCAATTGCTTCATGGTGCCGGGCATGGCGTATAAATCATCAATAATTTGCACCAGCATATTGCGGTTTTGTTGCTGCTTAAACCAGCTGGTCAGCCACTGCAGTACACCAAAAGAAGCAATTAAAGCTCCAAGCAGGTACAGGTTTTGATCCAGTTGCTGAAAATAAACAAAAGCCCACAGCAGTACCCCAATCACCACCGCTGCAGCGCCACTGGCCCAGTAGTTGTCGCGTACTTTGACCACTTCCACTTCAACCGGGTTAGCCTGCTGCTCCGCCGCTTCAAAAGCTGCCAGCTGATCCGGGCTGTATTCTTTGCTGCGAATGATGGTCCAGCCTACTGCCAGAAACAACACCACACCACCAGCATAAAATGAGTACACCACGGAAGCGGGGATTTCACCCGCAGGGGCCGTATTGGCCACACCAAACCAATTGGTCATGATCCATGGCAACGCCGATGCCACCACAGCGCCCACGCCAATAAAGAAGCTTTGCATGGCAAAACCGAGCGGCCGTTGTTTTTTATTCAGGTTATCACCGACAAAGGCGCGAAACGGCTCCATGGTCACATTGATAGCAGCATCAAGGATCCACAGCATCATGGCCGCCACCCACAGATACGGCGAATTGGGCATAAATATCAATGCCAGCGTGGTGGCGATAGCACCATAGAGGAAAAATGGCCGCCGACGGCCCAGCTTGGTCCAGGTTTTATCGCTGAAGTGGCCAATAATGGGCTGAACCAATAAACCCGTTAAAGGGGCCGCTACCCAGAGGATAGCGATTTGATCCATCTCCGCGCCTAAGGTCTGAAAGATCCGGCTGACATTACCATTTTGCAAAGCAAAGCCGAATTGGATGCCAAAAAAGCCCAGGCACATGTTCCAGATTTGCCAAAAATTGAGATCAGGTTTTTGCTGTTGCATTGTTTTTATCTCGAATACCACTGTTGATCCATCTTTGATAACCTTATTATGGTGCAACAACAAGATGAATACGTATTCAAACCAGCAAAACTGTCACATCGTGGTGCAAGCTTGGTGGTCGCAGCGGGTTACTCGTACTTTTTTCTGCGATCACGGCGATAGGTTTTCACTCCCGTCGTTGCTGCATGTACATGGGCAACAGCGCGCTCCATGGACTCCCGCAACCCGGCAAAAAGCTGCACCTCATTGGATTGTTTCAGGTAATCCATAATGCCATCGCTTAACCGCTCAATGATCTCCTTCGCCCTGCGTATTCTGTACCCTTTACCTTCAGCCAGACGGAGCAAGGTTGCCACATCAGGAAACGCCTTACTGTTCGCTAACTTCAGTGCCATCTTGTTATCGATGCTCTCGTAAATAAGCGTGTGCGTAATATCGAAAGGCGGCGATAAGAAAATCTCGTTCATATCGGCAGAGTACTGCAGGGCGAAGTTCTTTAAGTGCGCATCCCCATTGCCAATTAAGCAGTTAAAAACGATGTATGTATACAATTTTTCTACTTCCAACTGGCTCCCTGTGTATAAAAGCGTTGCTTGCAGCAGAGCCTCGTAACTTCCTGAGTATTTCGCATCCGGGTCGTTTGGCTTTTTCATCAAGGTGGTAAAGTCTTCATAGCCCAGCCGAACCCCTGCATCGGTGCTGTCGAATCGTTCTACCACGTAATGCTCTAAGTTTGTGGATAAATAGGTGTTTGGTGGCTTTAGTCCGCACCAGGCAGCCGCCTCCATGCAGACAAACTCATTGACCGTAAGTAGCGGAAACTCAGCATCAAAGGTTTTGACAATAAGATCCCGTTGTTCGACGGTGCGCCCTGTTGCAGAGTGGGCAGGGGAAGGCACACTGACCTTGGGCTGCATACCTGCCAAAGAGTTG
>JAIUMG010000040.1 GCA_022565655.1 Alkalimonas sp. | reverse complement strand
GTCTCCTGCGGTGATCCGCGCCATTGGTCGGGAACACATCTGGCTTATTGCGACGAAAACTAAACTACAGCAACTGGCCGGGCGGCCACTGCTGGCAGATACTGGGGATGTTGAACTGGATCAGCAGCTGCAGGGCTTAATGCCGGTTCTTACTGGCTACAATGATTATGTGATGTATCGATTAGGCGAACAGGAGCGAGAATGAGTCAATCCGATCAGTTTGTAGATGAAGTATCCGGTTATCTTGATCAGATGATCCCAACGGCGACTGATGATGAGTTATTTGCTGCTGGCTATTTACGCGGGCATTTCGATTTAGCGGTTGGCACTCTGGAAGTTGCGGCAGCGCCCTTTGCCAAGCCAGAGGTACTGGCCCAAGTCAATGATAGCTTATCTCAGGCGATTGCAAATGGTGAGCTTAGCGAGCCTGATCAGTTGCTGGTTCAACAATTATGGCAACAGTTACAACAATTACCGGCCTGACAGCCGCTTTACTTTAGGTTACTATAACAGTTCACCGCTGCCAGTCAGCGCCAATTACAAAGTGAGTTTTATGTCTGAATATACAAGTCTTGAGCAACATGCCAGCTACGGTATTGGTTTACAAATGGGTCAGCAATTGGCTGACAATCCGTTTGACGGATTGGATATTTCTGCGGTCGCTGCCGGTTTAACCGCCGCGTATCAAGGAGAAGAACCTGCCGTCTCGGAAGAGCTCATTCGTGCTGCTTTCACTGAAATCAGCCAACGCATGCAGCAAGCTCAGGCAGAAAATGCCAAAGTAGAAGCGAAGAAGGGTGATGAGTTCCTGGCTGAAAATGCCAAGCGCGCAGAAGTCACGGTTACTGAGTCTGGCTTGCAGTATGAAGTACTGGCGGCTGGTGATGGTGCCAAACCATCAGTCAGTTCTACTGTTCGTACGCACTATCACGGTACCTTGATCGATGGCACTGTGTTTGACAGCTCTTATCAGCGTGGCGAGCCAGCTGAGTTCCCTGTGTCAGGTGTAATTGCAGGCTGGACTGAGGCGTTACAAATGATGCCTGTGGGAGCCAAATACCGCTTGTATGTCCCACATACGCTGGCCTATGGCGAGCGGGGGGCAGGCCATGCCATTCCCCCATTCAGTGCTTTAGTCTTTGATGTAGAACTGTTGGCGATTGTTGAATAATCAGCCATGGTATGGGTTCGGATTGATCCGAACCCATTGACTTAACAGTACCAGCACCGCAACCGTACCATAAGCAATAAAGATCCATTGCATCCAGCTGGCCATTGAAGCGCCGGCAAATGACCAGTCAATTTCACCACAAGGCCCGGTGGGTTCAAAAATCGCTGGCAGCCATTGATCCAGTGGTAACCAACTTGGAAACTCTGCAAACAACTGGCAGGAATAAAAGCCACCATCGGCAATGATGTGCTCAATATCCACCAGCTGACGTGCAGCTATAAAACCGTAAATACTACTAGCTAGCCAACCGAGTAAACCAAGCCAGCGTAACAGCATGTTTGCTGGAGCCATCAAGCCGAGTAAAGCAGCCAGCATAATACCGGCAACGGCAGCCCGGATATAGACACACTGAATGCATGGCTCTAAGTCGAGGCCATACTGAAAGTAAAGTGCAGCTAACTCAAGCGATAAAGCGGTCAGAAACAACATCAGCCAGGGCCAGCGTTGTTTAGAACTTTTTTTCAGCCACTCGAACATCATTCACCCGGTTACATTTTAAGTTGATACATTAGGTAGTTACTGTATTCGATCGATCAGGTAGTTACAACTCCAGTGGTCATCGACGACCAAATTTGTTGCAACACTTGTGAAGTAACGTTTCTCTGGTACAATCAGTCCCCATTGACTACTAACCTCTGTAAAATGGACCTCGCTGGATGACCAATTTAATCAAAGCCCAAAGCCCTGCTGGTTTTGCAGAAGAATATATTGTTGACTCCATATGGAATGGTAAATTTGCACCAGGTTCCATTTTGCCAGCTGAGCGGGAATTGTCTGAACTGATTGGTGTAACCCGAACCACGTTGCGTGAAGTGCTGCAGCGTCTGGCTCGTGATGGCTGGTTAACCATTCAGCATGGTAAACCAACCAAGGTCAACAATTTCTGGGAAACATCCGGCTTAAACATTTTGGAAACACTGGCGCGTTTGGATCAGGACAGGATGCCAGACCTGGTCGATCAGTTGTTATCCGCCCGTACCAATATCAGTGCTATTTATATTCGTGGTGCCATTAAAACACATCGTGAACAAGCTATGGCTGCTTTTGCCGGAGCTGATGCATTGCCCGATACAGCGGATGCTTTTGCTGATTTTGATTACAACCTGAATCATGAGCTGGCTTTAAACTCCTCTAATGCCATTTACGTGCTGATCCTGAATGGTTTTCGTGGCCTCTATACTAAAATTGCCCGTTTTTACTTTTCCAGTGCCGAGGCCCGCGAACTTGCCCGCCGTTATTACAGTGATTTAAGCAATTATGCTGAGGCTGGGCGTCATGATGATGTGGTGGCTTTGGTTCGTAAATATGGTTGGGAAAGTGGCAAAGTATGGGCGGGTTTACGAAGTAGTATTCCGCAAGATTTGATTGAATAAACTGCTATTATCTGAGTTACCAAAAAACCGCTGCGGCGGTTTTTTTTATGCTGTCGATTTTGATATGCCCTTGCTGCTGTGGTGAAAGCTAAGTATCATCTAAAGGAATAACATATTCCTTTAAGTTATAAGTATTGGGCTGCTATGAAACTTAATTCGGTGCCGGTTCGTCCGGAAGTCTATCTCGATAATAATGCCACGACTCCTGTACTGCCCTGTGCGGCGGAAGCTGTTGTTCATCATATGTACAGCTGCTTTGGCAATCCTAGCAGTGCTCATGCTACTGGCATTAAGGCGAAGGTTGAACTGGAAGCCACCCGGCAGATGGCACGACAGATCATTGGTGCTGGTAGTGGCGATATTGTTTTTACGTCCGGAGCGACGGAGGGGATTCAAAGTGCGGTATTGTCCGCGTTGTTGCTTGCTAAACAGCAACATAAGTGCGGGCCAGAGACCTTATTGCTGTATGGCGCGACCGAACACAAAGCCATTCCGGAGAGCTTACAACACTGGAACCAACTATTGGGTTTGGATGCGACCCTACAAGCGATCCCAGTTGATCGACAGGGGTTGCTGGATATGGACTTTATCCGTCAGCATGGCGCTCAGGCGGCGATTATCTGTACCATGGCGGCTAACAATGAAACCGGGGTACAGCAAGATTTAGCGCAGCTGGAATTGTGCATCCGTGAGGTGAATCCTGCTGTTCCCTGGTTGGTCGACTGTGTGCAGGCTTTAGGTAAAATGCAGCTGGATCTGGCAAATACCAGCATTGATTATGCCCCCTTTAGTGGTCATAAACTCTATGCTCCAAAAGGGATTGGCTTTTTATATGTGCGGGACCAGGCGTTTTATCAACCGATGATTGTTGGCGGCGGGCAGGAGAGTGGTTTACGCTCTGGCACCGAGAACTTGCCTGGCATCGCAGCCTTGCATGCCATACTCACTGAGTTATTGAAAAGTGAAGGCTCGGTCTTCCAACCGATAGCACAGTTGTGGCATTTCCGGGAGCAATTACTGGCTGCATTGCGGCAGGTGTATCCTGATTTGGTTCTGAATAGCGAGGCACCGTATTGCGTGCCGACCACCATTAATTTTTCGGTGCCAGGTTTTTACAGCAAAGACATTATGGATCTGTTTGATGCCGCCGGGATACGTGTTAGTTCAGGCTCGGCGTGCAGCTCGAAAGTGCCGAGCAGCTTTGTACTGGATGCGATGGGGCTGGAACCCTGGCGTTCGCAAGGCTCCATTCGATTGTCATTTGGTCCGGCGATGACAGCTGAAGAGTGTCAGCAGGCTTGTCAGCGGATCATCGAGTTAGCAGACATCGTGCAAAAACACAGCCTGGTGCTGACGGATGCGACCCCAACACTGGAGTGGCACACGCAAGGCATCACTCAGTTAAAACATGAAGCCTTGTGCAGCTATGTAATTGTCTGCCCTGAAAGCAGTCAGGCGGTGGTGATTGACCCGGTGCTGCCACTGCTTAGCCGATTGCATGCCATGATCCAGGGGCAACAATTGCAACTGCTGGCAGTACTTGATACGCATCAGCACCAGGATCATCCATCCGCCCGGATGGAACTTTGCACACTACTGAACGTGAGCGCCTTACCCGCGACTGACCCGCTCGGTTGGCCAGAACATTGTTCTACACTGGACTTTGGGGATTATCAGCTCAGACGAATGGCAACGCCAGGCCATAGCGCCGATGGTGTCAGTTATCTGTTGTCACGACGACACCCATTATCATCTTTGCAGCCGTTGGCGGCTTTTGTCGGTGATCTGATCTTACCCGGGGGGGTTGGTCGAACTGATTTAGCCGGGGGAGACAGCCAGGCACTTGTGCAGAGCATCAAGACATTGCAACACCAGCTACCCGCTGATTTATTGCTGTTATCGAGCCATGACTATGCACAGCGGTTTTTTACGACTCTGGCACTGCTATGCCACGAGCAGCCTTTGCTTAAAGCAGTGCTTGAAGGGCAGGCGGTGCAACAGGATTGGCGACAACAGCTTGAGCAGCAGTCTGCTGAGTTGCAGGCTTTGCAACAACATTTATGTGGCCTGGTTGAGGTGACTCCAACTGATGCAAAAGCCGTGATTGAACCACAGCAGCTGAGGCAGTTTTTCCAGCGCTATCCTGATGTTCAGGTGATTGATGTCCGTGAACCGCATGAACAAAGTGCAGGCCCTTTGGCACCTTATTTACCTGGGCAGCAGCACGTTCAGCAAATTCCTTTATCAAAGCTCTGTCATGCACTGAGCCATGGCTTAATTAAACAGCATAAGGCCATGCTTTTAGTCTGTCGAAGTGGTAACCGCAGCTTAATGGCTTGTCAGGTGTTGGCCCGGGCAGGCTTTGAGCAGCTGTATAATTTAAAAGGGGGCATGGCTCTGATTAGTTGAAGGTACAACTGAACTGCCTGAGATGGCGCAGGCAGTTCAGGGTACGATTAATAAAAGAAGTGCTGCAGTGGGTTGAGTAGCCGGGTAATGCCTTTATTGAACTTCAGTGGCGCACTTAACACCGATAAGCACAAACAGTCCTGATCTGGCAAAGTACGCGGAGTATGGGTATCATCCGGAGTATTAATCAGGATATCACCAACGCCATATTGACCTTGCTCATCAACAATTGCACCACTTAAGATCAGAGTGATCTCCAAACCGCGGTGGGTGTGCTGCGGAATGGCGGTATCTTTATCGATGTAGAGCAGCGAAACATGACGTTTATCACCTGCGGGTAATTTGTTATTGGCTATGCTGCCCAATTGTGTCCACTTGGTTTGTTGTTCCACTAAACGTGCCAGAGCGCGGGGCACCTGAAACGTTTTATCTTTGAACTGCACCGTGATTGGCCCTTTATGCTGCCGAGGTGGATTGGCCAAAGGCGGCTCTGCGGTGATGCTATCGATCATGGTTTGCCAATCAGGCTCACTGTCTTGGGTATCAACAGGTTTCATCAGTTGCAACTGAGTGCCTTGCTCAACGGCCAGATCCTGACAAAGTTGCTGACAGTGGGGACACAGATCAATGTGCGCTGCCACAGCAAGCGCGACATCAGCTTCCAGAGTGCCTTCAACGTACTGTTCCAGTAATGGAATTCCCGGATGATGTTTAACTGCGTGTGTCATCGAGTGCCTCTCTTAAACGATCCAGTGCCAGGCGAATGCGTGATTTTACGGTTCCCAACGGGATAGCCAATTCATCCGAAACTTCCTGATGCGATTTTTCTTCTAAATACACTTTGGTCATCACCTGGCGTTGTGCTTCCGGTAAGCGTTCAAAGTGTGGAGCTACCTTTTCAGCCATCAATAAGGTATCCCATTGGTGACTGCCTGAGTCTTCTTGTTCAGGGTAATTGCCGTCGTACCATAGATCATCTGCACTGATGTCATCTTTACGACTTTGCTTTTTCCGCAACATGTCAAAGCGGACATTACGAGCAATGGTAAAAATCCAGGTCGACGCACAACCGCGGGTCGGATCGAATAACCGAGCCTTGCGCCAAACATTCAGCATGGTGTCTTGCACCATTTCGAGTGCTTGTTGCTCGTTGCCAAACATTTTCATGCCAAAGGCTTTTAGCCTTGGTGCGAAATAGGCGAACAACTCGGCATAAGCTGCTTTGTCCTGATTGACTGCAACATAGCTCAGCGCATCTTCCCACTGACCCGTTCTGGTATGGGTGGTACTTTCTTCATTCATTGGCTTTACGGCATCGCTCTTTAATGTGGAGCTACCATAATGCCCTTGAATTGACTGTGAGTTCAACAACATTTGTCTGTCCTGGTTGCAAATGAATTTTACTTCGGGATAGAGCTGCACTTATATACGCAGCCAATCTGAATTTAGGTTTTTATTATTTTTTAGAATGGTTGGTGCAATTTTATCTGATTTTCATTCTGTTTAATTGTTGTATGATCAGGGCATAGTCAAAACAGGAGATCAACATGAAGCACGTATTAGTTATCGAAAGCTCAATTAGCGGCAAAAATGGTCAGTCAACTCAGTTGATTGAAGCCTTTACCAAGAATTTGCCTGCAGAGATCAGCATTGACCGCATTGATTTGCAGCAACAGCCTTTGCCTCATTTAGACATGCCAGAAATTGCAGCCTGGATGACACCAGCAGATGAGCGTACTGCTGAGCAGCAGGCGCTGGCCAGCCAGTCAGACCAATTGATTGAGCGAGTGAAACAAGCGGATGCCATCGTGTTAGGAGTACCTATGTATAACTTTGGTGTGCCATCGCAGCTCAAAGCCTTGTTTGATCGTATTGCCAGGGCGGGGTTGACCTTTAAATACACGGAAAATGGCCCGGTTGGCCTGTTGGACAACAAACCGGTGTTTATTTTTGCCACCCGTGGTGGTATTTACCAAGGAACCGGCGCAGATAACCAAACCCCCTATCTTGAGCAATTTTTTCAATTTATCGGTTTGAAAGAGCAGTACTTTATTTATGCGGAAGGCCTGAACATGGGCGAGGAGTCAGCCACGAAAGCCTTCGATGCTGCTAAAAAACGCATCGAAGAATTAACGCATAAATTGGCAGCCTAATCTCTGGTATGATTTCAATAGGAGTGAATGGCGTTGAGTTGCAGGTGCTGCTTCAGCGCTAATTCACTCATTTAAACTTGTTTGTTGTTGGATTAATCGAGTCTGCTTGCATGCTGGGCTCAGGCTTTGTATAAATGACTGTCTTCTAACAACCAAGAAATAAGTGCCACTATGAAATTATTCAGACCATCATTCCTTGCCGTTGCTCTGGTTGGGGTGAGCCTTTGTGCATTTCCAACCTGGGCCAAGAAAGAGGCTGCTACCTACAGCATAGAAACGGTTCAGTTGGAGCAAGTCTTCTCCGGTGACCCAAGTATCCGTTTGACGATGGAAAAGATCATGTCGGATCCTGACTGGCTGGGGCGCCAGCCTGAAACCGCATTCTGGTCGTCAGATAATCAACATATTTATTACCAGCGAAAGCGCGAAGGCAGTGAGATCCGTGACTGGTTTGTTCGGGCTGTGGATGCCGAAAGCCAAGACAACGGGCGCTTGGTGCCACTGGCTGAGTTGCACACCATAGGTGCTGAAGATGCTGTGTACTCAGCCGATGGCGTGTACATGGCTTACCTGTTTCAAGGCAATCTGTTTGCCCGCAACCTGCAAACCAATGAGCTGACGCAACTGACACGCACTCATGACCGGCACAGCCACCCACAATTTTTAGCCGATGGCCGCCTGGCGTACCGCTCAGGCTGGAATTATTTTGCGGTTGATGTCAGCACCGGCTTAACCGAACAGTTATTGAGCATTCAAACCGACGATGCCCCTAAAGCACCCAGTATTCCTGATAGCTATATGGCTCGTGAGCAGCATAAGTTGATTGATTATATTGCTTTACAGCATCGTAACCAACTCGAACGCCATGAATTGACTGAGGCGCTGAAGCAGCAAAACCCAGCCATGCCACCGCAACAGGTTTATGTCGGAAAAAACAAACACATTGTTGATGCCAGCCTGGCTCCAAATGCTGATTACTTATTGGTGGCGATCCGCGAACAGCAAAAGCCAAGCGAGCAAGACATCATGCCGAACTACATCTCCCCAACCGGAGATATTGTGACGGAACCGGTACGGCGTCGTGTGCACGATTTTAAACCTTTGCCGCAACAACTTATTTTGGTCGATTTATCCGACGGCAGTCAGCATACTCTGAGTTATACCAGTTTACCTGGTTATAACGAGGATGTGCTTAAAGACGTCAAAGCAGAAAATGCACGGGCCAGAGGTGAGCGCTACCGCAGTGAGAAAGTGATCCGCGATATTGGTCTGATGACGGATTGGTACTGGACACAGAGCGCAATGCGCTGGCATCCGAATGGTCAGCAAGTCGCGATTATGTTGAAAGCCTTTGATAATAAAGATCGCTGGCTGGCCACGGTCGACTTTGATAGCAAGAAATTGGTGCCGCAACACCGTTTGCATGATCAAGCCTGGGTGAACTACGCCTTTAATGATTTTGGCTGGTTGAATCAGAGTGAAACCTTGTACTTCTTATCGGAAGAAAGTGGTTATTCGCATTTGTACAGCAAATCACTGCGGCAACGCCGGCCACAAAAGTTGACCAGCGGTACCTTTGAAGTTGCGAACCCTGTGCTGACTTCAGATGATCGCTTTATCTATTTTAAAGGCAATCGTAACCACCCCGGACAGTACGATGTGTTCCGTCTTGAGTTAGCCAACAATCAGCTGCAGCAAATCACTGAGTTGCCGGGAGCGACGGATTTTACCTTGTCACCCAATGAACAGCACCTGTTGTTGCGCTATTCAAATAACCTTAAACCAACTGAGTTGTATGCGACGTCAGCAGCTCCTGGCGGCGAGGTAACTCGGCTGACCCATACTATTTCGGAAGCGTTTAAATCGCTGCCGCTGCAAGCACCAAAAATTGTGCCGGTCCCGTCCAGCCATGTTGATGCACCAATTTATTCGAAATTGTACCTACCAGAGAATTATCAGGATGGTGAGCCAAAGCGTGCGGTGATTTTTAACCACGGTGCGGGTTACTTACAAAACAGTGATTTAGGCTGGTCTGTTTACTTCCGCGAGTTCTTATTTCATAACTTGCTGACTCAGCATGGCTATGTGGTATTGGATATGGATTACCGTGCCTCTAAGGGCTATGGCCGCGATTGGCGTACGGCTATTTACCGCCAGATGGGCACTCCAGAGATTGAAGATTTGGTCGATGGCGTTAACTGGATGGTCGAACACGTCAATGTCGATCGTGAACGCGTTGGTACCTATGGTGGCTCATATGGTGGCTTTATGACCTTTATGGCGCTGTTTAAAGAGCCGGATCTGTTTCAGGCTGGTGCTGCATTACGGCCGGTTAGCGATTGGGCCTATTACAATCATCCGTACACCTCCAATATCCTGAATACACCAGATATTGACCCTATTGCCTATGAGCGTAGTTCGCCAATTTACTTTACAGAGGGCTTAACCAAGCCGCTGTTGATCAATGCGCCCATGGTCGATGACAATGTGTTTTTCCAAGATGTGGTTCGATTGGTACAACGTTTAATCGAGCAGGAGATTGTGCATTTTGAAACGGCGATTTACCCGGTAGAGCCGCATGGCTTCCGCCAGCCAAGCAGTTGGCTGGACGAGTACCGCCGGATCTTTAAGTTATTTGAAGATCATTTGTAATCAAGAAAAAAGCAGCTGAGGTTGTACTTATAATTTGATAAGCGAGATAAGACTTACTCTTAGTGAACCTTTGAAGCCCTGGACGGGCTTCACAGAGCCCCCAGGGATGGGTTTACGGCGCGTTCACGTGAGTAAGTCGGTTCGAGAAAACGCTCGCTTATCGGACTCAATGCTTCCTAACACAGTTCATTGCCACTGGCTTTGCCAGCAGCGAATGCGACTAAGTTATCACTGGTTACCTGGCTGATTTGCTGCATTGCTTCTTCGGTAAAAAACGCCTGATGGCCGGTGATTAATACATTCGGGAAGGTCAATAGGCGTTTAAACACATCATCGTCAATCACCATCTCGGACAAATTCTCAAAGAATAAATCGGCTTCTTGCTCATACACATCCAAGCCTAAATAACCAATTTTGCGCGATTTCAGCGCATTGATGACTGCTTTGCTATCCAGCAAGCCACCACGACTGGTATTGATCAGCATGACGTTATTTTTCATTTGGCCTAAACTATCAGGGTTAATAAGATAGTGCGTTTCCGGGGTGAGCGGGCAATGCAAACTAATAATATCTGACTCTGCATAAAGCTCTGCCAAATTGACATAACGCGCACCAAGTTGTTGCAGTTCGTCGTCCGGGTATAAATCGTGGCAGAGTAACGAGCAGCCAAAACCAAGCAGAATACGAGCCGTTGCCTTACCAATTCGGCCAGTGCCAATTAAACCTACAGTTTTACCATGCATATTAAAGCCAAGCAGGCCATCCAGCGCGAAATTATCATCCCGCACCCGGTTGTAGGCTTTGTGCAGCTTGCGGTTGAGTGTCAGCATCATGCCGATAGTGTGCTCAGCGACGGCTTCCGGTGAGTAAGCTGGCACCCGCGCGACCCGAATACCAAGCGCTTTGGCCGCTTCAAGGTCGACATTATTAAAGCCTGCACAGCGCAGAGCAACCATGCGGATGCCACTATCAGACAACTCTTGCAGCACCTTAGCCGATAAATCATCGTTGACAAAAGTGCAGATAGCATCGCTGCCGGCAGCCAACTGCACACTGTCACTGCTGAGCTTGGTATCGAGATAGTGAAACTCAAGCTGGCTGGAACTCCAACGACTAAAGGCTTGTTGGTCGTATTTTTTTGCGCTGTATACTGTAACTTTCATAAGTTGATCCACATGGTTAGGTTGTGGGCTAGTATAGCAAATTCAGACTGTCAGCCTTTACGTTGGATCAAACTGTAGCAGTTTCAGTCTCGGCAAGTAATTCTTCCACGCTCTGCGAAATAGCTAACGGCTTGGTCCGTGGAGCATAGCGCTTGACCACCTGGCCTTTATCATTAATCAGAAACTTGGTGAAGTTCCACTTGATGGCTCGGGTTTTTAATAATCCGCGCGCTTGATCTTTTAAAAACTCAAACAGTGGCTCTGCTTCAGGGCCGTTCACCTGTATTTTGGCAAAGACCGGAAAACTGACGCCATAATTGAGCTGACAAAATTGCTGGATTTCTGCATTAGAGCCAGGCTCCTGCCCACCGAACTGATTGCATGGAAAAGCAAGAATTTCAAAACCGTTGGCCTGAAACTGTTGGTACAGCTTTTCCAGTTCCTGATATTGTGGGGTAAAACCACATTGACTGGCGGTGTTAACAACCAATACGGTCTTGCCTTTGTATTGCGACAGATCAACTGAGTTGCCTTGCGCATCCTTCACAGAAAACTGATGAATACTGTTCATTTGAAGCTCCTTGAATAAGTGCGATAAGTGCTTTGCTTTTTGCCAGCCATCTTTGTACGCTTAACAGCTACTTTAATACATAAGTAAGACACTGGTATGACAAAATTAGTAAACGAGCGTTCGGTCGCTTTTATTGGGCTGGGGGTTATGGGCTACCCAATGGCTGGTTTTTTGCAACAGCACGGCCATCAGACCAAGGTATACAATCGTACCACGGCTAAAGCAAAGCAGTGGCAAGCGCAGTATGGTGGCCAGTACGGTATCACGCCAGCTAAGGCCGCAGCAGACGCAGAGCTGGTCTTTTTATGCGTGGGTAATGACGACGATGTTCGCTCAGTGGTGTATGGCGATGATGGCGTCTTAGCCAGTATGGCGCCGGGCTCTGTGCTTATCGATCACACCACCGCCTCAGCGGAACTGGCGAGGGAGTTGGCAGCTGCCTGCCAGCAGCAAGGAGTTGGTTTTTTGGATGCACCGGTATCAGGCGGACAGGCTGGCGCTGAGAATGGCGTGCTGACCATTATGGTCGGCGGAGAAGCCGATGCATTTGCCAAAGCAGAGCCTGTGATGCAAGCCTATGCCCGCTGTTGTAAGTTACTTGGACCTGCCGGGGCAGGGCAACTGGCCAAGATGGTCAATCAGATTTGCATTGCAGGTGTAGTGCAGGGTTTAGCTGAGGGGCTGCATTTTGCTCAGAACGCCGGGCTGGACGCCGCTGCTGTGGTTGAAGTTATTTCGCAAGGCGCAGCGCAATCCTGGCAGATGCAAAACCGTTATCAGACCATGCTAAAAGGTGAATATGACTTTGGCTTCGCCGTCGATTGGATGCGCAAAGACTTAGGTATAGCATTGAACGAAGCCCGTAAAAACGGCAGCCATCTACCACTCACCGCGCTGGTTGATCAATTCTACAGCGAAGTGCAACAGATGGGAGGCAACCGCTGGGATACCTCCAGCCTGCTGGCAAGGTTACACAAGCCCGGATGAATTGTAGGGGCGCATGATTGTGCCCAGACGAATTTCTCGTAAAGCGCCTGATGAATATCATCGGGCGTTTTGTATTTTAGCGCTATCTAAGGCGGCTTAACCGGTCAAACGGGGATCTGGCATAAAATCGAGTTCGATGACACTGTTCAAGCATTGGTTGTACGCTGGATGATGTGGGTTTAAAAGTACATTGCTTTCACGTGGAGCCAGCACACTGGGCAGGGCCAGCGCCAGGCTGGCTTGTTCTTTTAGCCAGTTGTCGCCAATGCTGGCTGTTTCTGCAGTGGCTGGCTGTAGCTGCCAGTTGGCAGGGAGGTGCTTAGGGCTTAGAGTAAGTAGCGTTTCATCCGGGATACTTAGCCGGAATAAACGGAACTGTTGTAAAACGGCGCGGTTATTCAGGTGTACCAGAATTTCCAGAATAGCCAGAGCTTCTGAGCCTGCGGTATAGATACAGGGCTGGCCCTTGCTGTTCCAGCGCCCGCCATAAAGCCGGGCGCCTTCGCCATCAAAAGCTTGTGTCGCCCATTTATGGTGAACCAGACGGTACAACTGCATCAGGCGAATACGCCATGCTCTAAGCGACCAATCAGATCGAGTACCGCCTGGCTTTCTGCTGAGGTGGCCAGCATGTCGATGGGGGCTTCATCGCCCAGCCCATAGACTGGCTCGGTCAGCCAGCGTTTGGTTGCTTTGATGTCCTCAGCAAAGAGCGCACTGGCCGCCGCAAATACCGTAGCAAAGCGGTACAGCCGGTCGCTTTCACCTTGAGTAAAACGGCCGCTCTTAGCGCGTCTGGCTAAGGTCGCCGGGGCCAGCTGACAGACTGTAGCCAGTTGTTTTTTATCGAGCATGGAAACTGCGGCCAGTTTGTCAAATACTTGGTAATCAAAGCCTTCATGCAGAGCTTGGTAAAGCTTGGGGCCGCGCTCTGCAATACCAAGCTGTTGCCAAAGGTTAGGTTTGGAATAAAGACGAGGACTAAATTCACGGACGACCGACATGCGACAATATCCATCAATTGATATGGTTTAAATATATCACATGACTATAATTGATCAAGAAAAGAGCTGCTTTAGGATTGCATCTCTGGCACCCAGAGATGACTTCCATGTAACCGGAACCAGTTATATGGATAAAAACCAGAGCGAAGCCGTTAAACTTCGCCCTGTTTCGTTGTGAGCTTGGGCTTTAGTTAAAGCGCATTTCCGGTATATCGCCAGCGACTACTAGCTTGCCCGCGGTTTTTTGTTGAATTTCTTCCACAGAAACACCAGGTGCCCGCTCCAGCAGATGAAAAGCGCCATCACGCACTTCCAGCACCGCTAAATCCGTGACGATTTTCTTTACGCAGCCAACGCCGGTTAGTGGCAAAGTACAGTTGCTCAGCAGCTTGCTGTTGCCATGCTTATCGGCGTGCGTCATGGTCACTACAATATTTTGAGCACCCGCCACCAGATCCATAGCGCCGCCCATGCCTTTCACCAGTTTGCCGGGGATCATCCAGCTGGCGATATTACCGTTTTGGTCCACTTCAAAAGCGCCTAATACGGTTAAATCGACATGACCGCCGCGGATCATGGCAAAGCTTTCAGCGGAGCTGAAAATAGCGGCGCCGGTGGCGGCTGTAACTGTTTCTTTACCTGCGTTGATCATGTCGGCATCGATTTCTGCTTCGGTTGGGTAGGGGCCCATGCCCAGCAAACCATTTTCTGATTGCAGCATCACTTCGATACCTGCAGGCACATAGTTTGCAACCAGAGTTGGAATGCCAATGCCTAAGTTGACGTAAAAGCCGTCTTGCAGCTCCTGAGCCACTCGCATGGCGACTTGTTCACGAGATATTGCCATTGCTGTCTCCTTAACCTTGACGAACCATTCGACGTTCAATGCGTTTTTCAAAGCTGCCTTTGATCACGCGCTGCACATAAATACCCGGGGTATGAATTTGGCTGGGCTCCAGCTCGCCCGGTTCGACGATTTCTTCCACTTCTGCTACGGTGATTTTACCAGCAGTTGCTGCCATCGGGTTGAAGTTCATCGAGGTATGGCGGAACACCAGATTGCCATAGCGGTCGGCTTTCCACGCCCGGACGATGGCAAAATCGCCGGTAATTGCTGGCTCAAGCACATAATGCCGACCATCAATTTCACGGGTTTCTTTGCCTTCAGCCACTGGTGTTCCGTAGCCTGTGGCGGTGAAAAACGCCGGGATTCCAGCACCACCAGCCCGCATTTTTTCGGCCAGAGTCCCTTGTGGGGTCAGTTCTACTTCCAGCTCGCCGTTTAATAATTGTTTTTCAAACAAGG
>JAIUMG010000039.1 GCA_022565655.1 Alkalimonas sp. | reverse complement strand
CACGGCGCCACATCAGACGAGCACTCCAGCGATCATCCGTGGCCTCATCACCACCATGTTGAGATGACGGTGAGATTAAATAGCGAGCCATCCCTGGCTGACGGGGTAATTGATGTGAGCGTGGATGGGCAGCCTTTGATCCGGCATGAGAACTTACGCTTTCGTTCAAGTATGACTAGTGCTGGGCTTGTCCGAAATATACTGTTTAGTACCTTTCACGGCGGTAGCAGCCCAAACTGGGCGCCACGCACAGCCGATGGCGACTTTAAGAATGATTGCGCCTACTTTGATGATTTTGCCATTCGCACGCCCAGCGACTAAAACCTTAAACCCATGGTTTGCATCATGGCTAGCAGCCGGATAATTACAACCTGGTAGCTAAGCCTAAGCATTAGCCTGGCAAATCAGCTGGGATAGCGTTGCATCTGGTTTGTGTGCTTTGTGAGCAAACAGTGTTTTCAGAGTTATAACTTCGTTGACTGGTATCATTTTTTCCGTATAGTGCGCCCCGAGTTACATCATATAGATAGTTACTAGGGAAAACACAATGAAAAAAACGATTTTAACTGCAGCACTGGCTGTTTTTGCCGTTGGTGCGCAAGCAGAACATAAACCATTCGATTACGTTAGTGCTGGTATCATTGATGGTGGCAGCAGTGAACTGTATATCGCCGGTTCTAAGCAAGTCAACGATCAGTTTGTTATCGATGCAGAGTTCATTGATATTGGCGATTACATGTTGACGCTGCAGGTTAAGTACCTGATGGATAGCGTCACACCAGGCTTTTACCTGAACGCCGGTGTGGACACTGTCAAGTGGGGCGGTGCTACTGAGACTGGCGCTATTGCCGGTGCTGGTTTTGTGTTGCCAGTGAACAGCGACTTGAACGTGCACTTTGATGCCAACTACCACACCTTTGGTGATGGCTACACCAGCATTGGTGCTCGTGCGTTCTACCACTTCTCTGACAGCATCTCTACCGATGTTGGCTTCACCGTTAACACCAGCGGCTTTGATAATCTGCTGCGTTTAGGTGTTGCATACAAGTTCTAATGCTTGTGTTGGCTGGCTCTGCTCAGAGCCAGCCGTACTGCTCATCAAGAGCTCATCATCGTCTACTCCATTGCAACCAATCCTCGGTTCATGCCGCCGTAGGTACTAATTTTTCAACCTGAGGCTTTTCAGAATTCTCAGCAAACCAAGCATCATAATTGGCTTGTAGATTGATCCACACCGCCACATTACTATCGATAGATAAAGCAATTCTCTGTGCAATCTCAGGGGTGCAGGGGGTATGGCCATGACAAAACTTACTCATCGTAGTTCGAGATAGCCCCAGTGCTTTGGCGGCACGGGTAACCGATATACCATGCTCCTCTAAAATGTTAACCCGAAAAACAACCCCTGGATGTGTTGGACATCTGGTTATTTTTTCCATATTTACCTCCTGAGTGATTGGCTGGCTATTATAGTTATTTTTTGGCCTTAATTTGTTTGCCATGATAATCACGGTAATCAAGTAACACAGCACCATCATCTTCAATTTCAAAAGTGACCCGCCAATTACCGCTAACTTCGATTGAGAAAACGCCAGCTCCCGATCCGGTCTTTTCTGAGAACTTCTTGCCATATATTGCTTTTAAATCTTTTGGGTGATGTGATGCGTTAATGGTATCTAGCATTATTTCCAGTTTGGTTGTATGTATTGGTTGTACACCGCTACTGTCACCTTTATAGAATAAGTTCTTTAACCCTTTATGGGTGAAATTTTTTATTGCCATAAACTGTTCCTTTCCAATGCAAGGAGTGTAAAGCATTGGTTTACACTTTTCAAGTGGATGAAGCTTATTGTATGGTTAGAAGGTCTTATCTTATCGTTTTAGTCTAGACGTCTAGATGTTTATGTTGACAGGGTGATTGTGTCGTGGTTTTATGAGGTATCACCTGCTAATGAGGATACCCTATGAAACGTGAAACCATTGCTTTGCACCATGGCTACCAGCCAGATAATCAACATTCGGTGGCGGTACCTATTCACCAAACCAGTTCTTTTAGTTTTGACAGTGCGCAGCATGCGGCTGATCTGTTCGATTTAAAAGAAACCGGCAATATCTACTCACGCATTATGAACCCGACCTGCGATGTGCTGGAGCAGCGCGTCTGTGCTTTGGAAGGCGGAGTGGGTGCTTTGGCGGTGGCCTCAGGGATGGCGGCGATTACTTATGCCATTCAAACCATTGCTGAGACCGGCGATAACATCGTATCGATCAGTGAGCTGTATGGTGGTACCTACAATTTATTTGCCCATACCTTTCCGCGTCAGGGCATTGAAGTACGCTTTGCTGATAAAGATGATTTCGCTGGTATTGCGGCCCTGATTGATGAACGCACCAAGGCGGTGTATTGCGAGAGCATTGGCAACCCGTCGGGCAGTATTGTTGATATTGAAGCACTGGCTGAGCTGGCACACAAACACGGTTTGCCATTGATTGTGGATAACACGGTTGCCACGCCTTTTTTATGGCGGCCGATTGAGCACGGTGCTGATATCGTTGTGCACTCTGCCACCAAGTACATTGGCGGCCACGGCACCACCATTGGTGGGGTGATTGTCGACTCCGGCAAGTTCCCCTGGGCTACCCATGCCAAGCGATTTCCGTTATTGAATGAGCCGGATGTGTCGTATCACGGTGTTAGCTACACCCGTGATGTCGGCGAAGCCGCCTTTATTGCTCGTGCCCGTGTGGTACCGCTGCGTAATATGGGCGCGGCGTTAAGTGCACAGGCCGCCTGGAATTTGCTGCAGGGGCTGGAAACATTGGCACTGCGCATAGAGCGGGTGAACCAGAATACCCAGGCGGTAGCACGTTGGCTGCAGCAGCGACCAGAAGTGAGCTGGGTGAAGTATGCGGGTTTACCAGAGCATAAAGACCATGCATTGGCGCAAAAATACATGAACGGCCAGGCCTCGGGTATTTTAAGTTTTGGCGTGAAAGGGGGGCGTGAAGCCGCCGCCAAGTTTTACGATGCGCTGCAACTGATTTTGCGGCTGGTGAATATCGGCGATGCCAAAAGTTGTTCGGCCATCCCTGCCGCTACCACTCACCGGCAATTGAATGATGAAGAATTGCTGGCGGCTGGTGTCTCTGCCGATATGGTACGGTTGTCGATAGGCATTGAGCACATTGATGATTTGCTGGCGGACTTAGAGCAGGCGCTGACCTCCTCACTTTAGCAAAGGGAGGACACGGGGGGATTTTATTTACCGGCCGCTCTCGTTATACTGATGTAAAATATACATCAAGGATTCTCTATGCGAGCAATTGGCTTGGGAGCTGGCTTACTGTCACTGTTACTAACTGGCTGTGGTGGCTCAGGTGATGATGGTGGTAGTGGTAGTGGCAGCGGTTCGACGTCTTTTATGGTGTCTGCAACCGCTGGCTCTGGTGGTTCCATTTCACCACAAAGCCGTTCGGTTGCAGCTGGCCAAACGGCCAGTTTTACGGTGTCGGCACAGAGCAACTATCAAATTGATTCGGTGACAGGCTGTGGAGGTACTTTAACGGGCTCGACCTATACCACGGCAGCTATTCACGGCGCCTGCAGCATCACCGCGTCATTTCGCCCACAGGTATTTACGGTGACCACGTCGGCTGGCACCGGGGGCAGTATAGAGCCAGAAAGCCTGCAGTTGGATCCGGGCGAAACCGCAGCCTTGACCATTCATGCCGATACGGGCTATCAGATTGACTCCGTTACGGGGTGTAGTGGCTCGCTCAGTGATGACCAGTATCAAATTGGCCCCTTAACCGCCAGCTGCACAGTTACGGCGGGTTTTCGTGTTCGTGAGTTGACGGTATCTGCCAGTGCCGGTGCGGGAGGTGAAGTTGAGCCAAGTAGCCAGCAAGTGCTGTATGGCGAACAGGCGCAGATCACGCTAGTGCCTGATGATGGCTATGTACTGCATGAGTATACCGGCTGCGCTGGTGAGATCGATGATCTTACCTTTACTTCAGCCGCTATTGTTGAAGACTGTTCGGTCACCTTTAGCTTTGTACCCAGTGAAATCACCATTGCTACGTCGTCCAGCGAAGGCGGGCGCTTGCTGCCAGAGCACATCACTGTTGGCTATGGTGAGCGGGCTGAGTTTGCTATCAGCACGGACAGTGGTTTTCGTTTTTCCAAGCTGAATGGCTGTGACGGCGTGTTTTCTGGTGATCGTTTTATTATTGAGTCGGTGACCGAAGCTTGCACCCTGCATGCTGACTTTAACGACGCTGCTGTGGTTGAGTTTGCCGATAATCGTTTGGCCGCGGTGGTGCGAGACACACTCGGGCTAGAGCCTGATAGCGATATTATGGCGTCGCAGCTGGCCGAAGAGCTGACCGTGTTGCACGCTGAGCGGCACGCCATTCAGCGGCTGGATGGGTTGCAGTATGCGAGCGGGCTGCAGGCACTTAATTTATCCAGTAATTTGCTGGATGATGTTTCCCTGTTAACGCAATTGGCCGTGCAACAGGCGGCAGAGCCAAAGCTGCACATGCTGGATGTCAGCTCTAACCAACTGACTGCGTTACCTGACTTGTCGGGCTTTCATCAACTTAGCACGCTTTATCTGGGGTTTAATGAGCTGACCGAACTAACGGCATTGGCTGGCCTGAATGATCTAAGCACGCTGGAAGTCACGCAAAACCCGGTGGCTGACTTGTCAGATATTGCCCACTTACCGCTGCAAAACCTGAGACTGAACAATACCGATATCGATTCAGAGCAGCTTTGGTATCTGCAGCAGATGCCGTTGGTGTCGCTGCATCTGTACGATACCGATACCGAGTCGATTGAGGCTCTGTCTGCCCTTCATGGTTTGCAGCAGCTGGATATCAGTTACAGCCGGGTACGTGATTTATCGCCGCTGAAAAATTTAACGGCGCTGTCCTGGTTGGCTAGCTATGGCAATCGAGTGATCGATATCAGCCCTTTGTTGCAAACCAGCCTGGTTGACTATGGTACGGTCAACGTGGGGGGCTGCCTGAAGCTGGATGGGTTTTCCCGCCCGCAAATGGTCATTGATGCGTTAAACAGTCAGGGGGCTACTGTCAATGTGTACCCTTGGGCAACGCCGACCCGGGGCAGTTGCCCGACCGATGATGGCATTGATTCACTGACAGCATCCGCTGATTTATCATCCGATGGCTTGCTGGTGCAATGGCAGGTGGAATCAAGCGATGACGGCCCCTGGCGCTGTGAGTTGCATGTAAACCTGGATTTTCAGCTGCCAAGAGTTCCGGCGGCCATTATTGATGATTGCCACCAGATTGATCAGTGGTTACTGAATGATTTCACCTTAGGTGAGTACCAGCCCTTGTTGCTGGTTGATACCGGTCTGGTTGCCTCTGGACGCAGTGTTGAGATGGACCGGGTGCAAAGCCGTGATTTACCCGCCGGGCCATACCTGGCTTCACATGACTGGATGCAGGTGGTGGTGAAGAGTAATCCTTACCTGGTGCCATGGCGCACCGCGGTGTTGCGGTTGCATGTGGTCTCTGGCGGGCAGGATGCGCCTCCAGGGGTTAGCGTTGCCGCCAGGCATGGTGCGCAGCAGGTTGCGCTTGAGGTGAACGCACCAGAGACACTGCCAAGCGAGAAGCAGCATACCACGCTTGAGCAAAGTTACCAGGTGACCATTCCGGCCAGCTCGATGCGGCCAGACACTGTGTTTGAGGTGCAGCTAGCCGGGCAAGAGGCTGTGATTATTGAGCCGGAATTTGCAGAAGTGAATAGCATTGATCTGACCGTGGTTCCATTGACGCTGGGCAGCACCACGACAAGCCCCCCAGATAACGAAGTGATCGAGCGCTCGTTGACGGTGATGTGGCCGTTGGCTTCGGTTAGCATTACCAACCGGCAACCCTTTGAGTTGTCAGCTGAGGCCAGTAGCAACAATACCAGCACCATGTTGTATGAAGTACTGGATTTGCGTATTGCTGAAAATAGCTCGAACTATTATTACGGTTACTTTGATCGCAGTATCAATACCGATGAATGGGGAGGCCGGGGTTTTGTACCGGGCTTTGCCAGTGTCGGCCTGGTTGGCAGTTCTGCCATCGATCTGGTTTTGACGCATGAACTGGGGCACAACTTCGGCATACGGCATGCGCCCTGCGGTGATGCTGGCTGGCCGGACCCGGATTACCCTTATGACAATGGCAGCATTGGCAGCTATGGGGTGGCAATGAGCTTTAACCGCTTGCTATCCCCGACTAGCCACAAAGATGTGATGAGCTATTGCGGTAATAAGCATGTATCGGATTACAATTACGAGAAGGTACAAGACTACCTGACGGCCAATCAATCAGAGGCCGCTATCCACTTACGCGATACCAGCCAGGGCGCGCCGCTTGCTTCCGCTGCGCTAACGGCTCAGGCCGATGAGCAGCATGCATCCTGGTATGTGCGCGGCCGGGTGCAGGCCGACCAACAAGTGCAGATCCAGCAACTGATGAAACTGCCTCACACCGCTTCGGTAAGAGCTGACGGGCACTTCTCGGTGTTTGCCAGCTATGATGGGCAGCCACCGTTGCTGCTGCCGGTCGAGCAGTTGGTACTGGGGCATGGTGAGCAAGCTGATCAGCCAGCCTTTGCTTTTGTGGTGCCGGCCCATCATCAGGGCGGAGCGCTGGAAAGCTGGTCGCTGTATCAGGGGCGTCAGTTTTTATTCGAGCATGTAATGCAAAGCACTGCGGAGCCGGTAACCGTACAATCTGCTGCCGCGGTAACCATTGAAGAAAACGGCGCAGAGGTTTGTGTCGATGCGTCGGCCGCTCGCTTTGACAGCATGAATTTGCTGCTGGTGCGCCCGGAAGGCACAACAGCATTGGCACTGAATGAAACCAGTGCGCAATTTTGCCGAAGCAGCGCACAACTGCCGGGCGATGGCCAGTGGCAATTGCAACTAAGGCGTGGCCTTAAATTGCAGCACGTTGAGCGAAGCCGCTAACACTTTGAACTTTGTCTGTCGTATGCGGCGAAAGCCAACAGAGGTTCGCACTGTCCACGGTAATGAGTCTGCTAAGCTGGCTTACAGCTCGCGTTTAGCCTGCATGACATTACCGCTGTGGTGGCAGAATAAGCAGTCAGCTGGGTTGATACGCTTTTAACTTCAGACTTTGTTATAATCGCTGGCAAACCTTTAGGGTATGGGCAAGGGGCACATTTGAAGCACTGGTTTACCGGTTTCACCAGATACGATGAAGCAGGGATTCGAAAGCTGGCTGAGCGAAAGCAGTGGCTTAATGCGCATAAGGTTTTGCAAAAGCATCCATTGCCTTTGGGTTGGTTAACGCGTCATATTGCCCACCTTGCTGAGTTACAGACTGAGCTAAATAAGGTTGCCAGTCGGCAACAAAGTCAATTGCGCTTGCGCGGTTTTGGTTGGTCTTTGCAATCCAGCCAGCCTGTTTTTCTGGGCGTGGTCTGTGCCGGGGCTTTTCGCCATCAGGTAATTGATCGTAACCAGGCGATAAGTACGGTTTTTGAAAAGGTAGAGAGCCGAAAGCGCAAGCGCTCGATACAGCAACAACTTACTCTGTTTCAGCATTTTACGGCTAAGCAACTTTTAGCACCTGAATACTTTGGTAGCATTTCGCATGGGCACTTTATATCGCTGATTTACCAATGCATTGATGGGACACACCCATCAGACGAGGATATGAGTGGCTGTGTCCATAGGCTCGTCCAACATTTCTGGGGGGTGCCCGTACCGAAGACCTTGCAAGCATCGGCGAAAAAACAGGAGTTTTTAAGCAAGTTTTTTTCTGTTGAAAAGCTAAGGCGTTATTTAGATAAAGCCGAAGATAATACACAGAGAGAGGCACTGCAATGGCTGCAGGATCAGCGCAAAGGCTTGGTTCATTGTTATCGGCGATTGCCAGCTGTTGTGATGCATGATGATATCAGTAGCGGCAATATTCTGATTGATCCGCATGATGGGTTGTGGTTAGTGGACTGGGATAAGTGGAGTCTTAATAGAGTTGGAGCCGGTTTGCGGATCCTGCCTTCGCAAATCTTTCAACATGAAGTATCTGCTACTATACAGTGGTATTGCCGCTACAACACGTCGTGCACTGAGGACATGCTGCGGTTTAATATCTGTTTGTACAACCTGATTATTAATATAAAACAGGGGGCACCTTCATCTTGGTTAGCATGGTATGATTTATGTCGGAAATATTACGAGGACGGTTCAACTTCGAACTTGAGGGCGTTTTAAATATTCTGTTGTCTTAATCTATTTAAGCTTTATGCTGGTTCAGCAGCGTTATTATGCTAAGCATTACTGGCAGTAACCCTGAAGAATTATTCATTCTATTTTTGAGGTTAGCGTGCAATATCAATCATTTCCTGGTCAGTCTGGAAGTTCATTATCGGTAGATAAACTTGCTGGTTTACGTTTGCCAGATCTGGCACATAAACGTTTTTTAGACGTTGGTTGCAATGAGGGGTTCTTTTGTGGGTTTGCGCACTTTTCGGGTGCGACTGAGGTTATCGGCTTGGATAAATCTTCAGCTGCCATTCGCAAAGCCCAAAAACGTTTTCCGGTTTGTACCTTTCTTAACCAGAGTTGGGACCAGCTTCCCGATGGTCCATTTGATGTCATTTTGCTGGCGTCTGCTTTGCATTATGCGGCTGATCAGGAAGCGTTGATCCATCGTTTGGCTTCTTTATTAAGCCCGAATGGTGTTTTGGTTTTGGAGGTTGGTATTGCGCCCGGTAGTGGAAAGCGTTGGGTGGATGTCACTCGATCGATTGATCAATGTTTGTTTCCAACCCGCGCTATGCTCACCAAGGTGCTTAAGCCTTATGCTTGGAAAATTATTGGCCACAGCGTGAAGCAAAAAGGTGACCCTTTACAGCGCTATGTGGTTCATATTCAACCATTAAAACCCTTTATCTATTTATTGCTTGAAGACTCCGGCTCAGGTAAAAGCACAATCAGTGCCCGTTTGTTTAAAGATACCAAGACGGTAGAGTTGTCAGGTGACGTGTTGTTTAAACAAGTTATCTACAACAAAACGGAGGCGCCTGTTGCATTAAAGCAGTTGATTGAAGCTCGTTTTACTGAGTATCAAGTGGGTGATGAAACCAAGCGTTCTTACAATTGGGGGGATATTACCAAGCGCATTATTGCTGCTGGTTTGCTTGCTGAGCTGGTCGATTTCTGGATTGCTCATCTTCCTGAAAATACAGATGCTGCATTAGATTCCTATGTTCCGGCTGAACACCGTGACGAGGTTGTGCGCTTGTTTTCTGAGCGTGGTTTTATGCCAGTCATGTTGAATTGGGATCAAAGCAACAGTGTTTCGAGCCGGAAACAGGATCTTCAACAGATTGAAGCTTATGAGCATTGGCTAAAAGCTTCAAAAACAAAATTGGGGCCTGAGGTTCGTGTAAAACGGCAACAGGTGGCGGGGGTTCGCTTTTCATTAGATCGGCCTACTCAAGCCAGTCGCTTGCTGACCAATGAGCCGGTTGCTATTGCGGGCTGGGTGGTGCCTGAGAAAATACCGCAATCTGGAATGGTTGTCTTTGCGCGGCATCATGACTCCTATATCGAAGTGCCGGTAAAGCGCAAGCGCAATGATGTACTGAAGAAGGTCTTCGGTGATGAGGTGCCTGCTGAGTATAAGAGTGTACCTGTCGGTTTTCAGTTGGATGTTGATCAAGCGTGGTTAAAGGCCGGTTTTACGGTGGGAGTGAAGGTTGGGGAAGATGAAGTTCAGCTAGCCGAGATCCGAGGTTTATCGGAAGGTGAAGCTACAATTCGTGCAGCCTATCGAAAAGTAAGAGGCCTGCTAAAGCCGGTGAGGTAATGTTTGCAATGGGATTAAATGACACAAAACATAAAAGTTGAGAATTCGATGAGTAAACACATTGCAGTTTTGGGAGGGGGAAGCTTTGGCACCGTGATTGCTAATATCATGGCGAGCAATGGCTACCCGGTGCGATTGTGGCTTCGAGATGAAGAGCGCGCAGAATTGATTAATACCAACAAAGAGAATGCACGCTATCTTCCTGGCTATCCGCTTTCTGAACACTTGGTGGCAGACACCGATCTGCGTTGGGTGGTACAAGATGCTGAGGCTGTCTTTGTATCAATACCCAGCAGTAGTTTTCGTCAAGTTGCGGAGCAAGCGAAAACCTTTATCAGCTCAGAGCAACTGCTCATCAGTACCACCAAAGGAGTGGAGGCCAGCACTTTCGCTTTAATGAGCGATATTTTGTTGGAGCTGTTTCCTCAAAACCCGATTGGCGTGCTCAGTGGCCCCAACCTGGCTAAAGAAATTGCTGCGGGCCATATTACCGCTTCGGTGATTGCCAGCAAAAATCAAGAGCTGTGTCAGCGGGTGCAGCAGATCCTCTGTAGCAAAACATTTCGTGCCTACGGCAGTGATGATGTGTTTGGTGTCGAGCTGGGCGGTACTTTAAAGAATATTTATGCCATAGCTGCCGGGCTTAGTGCCGCGCTAGGTGTCGGTGAGAATACTAAAAGCATGCTGATGACGCGCAGCCTGGCTGAAATGAGCCGCTTTGCAGTGGCCGAGGGCGCCAATCCAATGACGTTTTTGGGGTTGTCGGGCATTGGCGATTTGATCGTGACCTGCTCATCGCCATTAAGCCGGAATTACCGTGTTGGTTATGCGCTTGGTGAGGGCAAAACATTGCAAGAAGCCGTCGATGAGCTTGGTGAGGTTGCTGAAGGTGTCAACACTCTAAAACAAGTACGCCAGCTATCGATCGACAAGGACATCTACATGCCTTTAGCGATGGGGTTATATGAAGTTGTCTATAACCAGGCTCCGGTGGCTGAGGTGATTGCTGGCATGATGAGCAATCAACCAAATGTTGATGTCGAGTTTTCGGTTCCTCGCTAAATGAGCACGACTCAACTGCTGGCTGAACTTTTTCAAGCCGACTGGTATTTGCAAGCCTACCCGGATGTGGCTGCTGCTGGCATGGACCCTTGGCAACACTTTACGCGCTTTGGCCACAAAGAAGGGCGCCAGCCTTGTTATTTGAAAGCGGCGGAGTTGGAGCAGCAGCTGTGGTTTCAAACGCAGGTTGATGCTGAAGCGCAGTTGCATCAGCTGCTGACCGTAGAAAGCTCTCAGGAACCAGCATTTGCCGCCTGGGTACTTGCCCGTTGGTATGGCAGTTACGGGCGCTGGGAGGAAGTCACGCAGGTTTTGCAGTATTGGTTAGCCAGCCCTTGGCGCCATGCGTTTCCGGGGCATCATGGGTGCTGGTTGTTACTGGTACGGGCCTGGCAACAAACTGGGCACGTTGATCGGGCTGCTGAGTTGGTGAATCAGGCTATCGATGAACTTGGGGCGGTAGCTGATTTATTATTGGCCAGAGCTTCGCTGCGAACTGGGGCTGAAAAGCTGGCGGATCTGAATCAGATTTTTCAGCAGGCAGGTCTTGCTTTGCTGCAGCCTTCAGCTGATGGGGGATTGCATCTTGACCAGTTGTCCGCATGTGCAGTGAAGCTGTCTGAGCGCAGAAGTTGGCGTCGCGTGCTGCAGCAATATCCTCTGGTGTCGGTGATTATTCCTTGTTTTAATGCGGCGAAAACCTTACCAACAGCGTTGCGTAGCCTGCAAGCGCAAAGTTGGCCTGAACTTGAGATCTTGGTGGTGGACGATGCGTCCAGCGATGATTCTGTGGCCGTTGTCGAGCAATTTTCCGCGCGAGATCCTCGTATTCGTTTGTTGCGCCAGGCTGAGAATCAGGGGGCTTATGCCGCACGAAATGCTGGGTTAGCTCAGGCTCGCGGGCGCTTTATTACGACGCATGACAGCGATGATTGGTCGCATCCACAAAAAATTGAATACCAGGTGGCGGCGCTGCAGGGCAAACCTAAAGCCATGGCATCGATGTCGCATTGGGTAAGAACCTTGCCTGAGCTGGTTTTTGAACGTTGGCGGCCTGAGCCCGGATGGATTTATCGCAATACGTCCTCCTTGATGTTCCGACGGAAGGTGTTGAAGCAGCTAGGTTTTTGGGATCGAGTCTCCGTGAATGCTGATACCGAGTATCTGGAGCGTATCCAGACTGCTTATGGCTCACATGCGGTGGTGGAAGTGCTACCCGGAGTGCCACTTTCGTTTGGTCGCAGTGATGCGGGCTCGCTGACCCAGCAGGGTGCTACTCATTTGCGCACTCAGTTTGTCGGATTGCGGCAGCGTTATCTGGCTGCTGCACGACAGTGGCATCAGGTTGCCGCCGGTTGCGTAAAGCGGTTGTATTTACCTCAGTTTCCACAACAACGGGCCTTTCCAACACCTGCTCTGATGTGCCGGGGAACCTCCACACAGCGCCAACATCGGCAGGTGACGTTATTGCAGCAAAGCCGTTTATTTGACCCGGATTGGTATCTGGCCAGTTATCCTGATGTTGCTAAGGCTGGCATGGATCCGGCGATGCATTATGTGTGTTATGGCGGAGCGGAGAACCGGGATCCCGGGCCAGATTTTAGCAGCAGTGGTTATCGTTTAAAGCATGCTATAGCGGCCGATGCCAACCCATTGCTGCATTATCTGGAGTCGTTGGAAGAATCGAGTGACTTGCAGCAGGACTATGGTTGTGTGGAGCAGGCAGGGCAATGCGCAACCTGGCCTGAGCGCCCTTGGTTGATGGTGGTGGCTCATGCAGCCGGGCCGGATCTTTATGGAGCTGAGCGTAGTTTATTGGATGTGCTGCAGGCGCTGCAGTCTTTACAGCTTAACGTGATAGTGACCTTGCCGGGTGTGCGCTCAGCTAGTTATCTTTCGCAAGTGCAGCAGCAGGTGCAGCAGCTGGCGGTATTGCCTTACCGTTGGTGGTATCAAGGCCGCCAGGAGTGTGAACACACTATTCTGCGCTTTAAAGCATTGATGCAGCACTATCGGCCGCTGCTGTGCTATTGCAATACGCTGGTGTTATCTGAGCCTTTGCATGCAGCCCGGCAACAGCTGATCCCCGGGGTGGTGCATGTTAGGGAGCTGCCTGATGCGGATAAAGCACTTTGTGCTGAGCTGTGTGCTGATGCCAGCCAAATACGAAGCCACTTGCTGGCGCTGGCGGATGGGTTTATTGCTAACTCACAGGTGACAGCGGATTATCTGGCTGCTCCTGAGCGGACCACAGTGATAGGCAATGTGGTGGATGCAAAACGCTTTGCACAGATCCCGACACCCGCCGGGATTGGATCATTGCGCCTTGGCATGATTAGTAGCAACCTGCCGAAAAAAGGCTTGCGGGATTTTATAGCCGTTTGCCAGCTTCTGGCTGCACAGCAGCTTCCCATTGAATGTTGGTTGATCGGGCCGGATAACGAGCATACGGCCCAGTTAAAAGCCGAGCAGGCTGCGGGCCGCTTGCCCGCTTCATTGCACTTTGCCGGCTATGCACTATCGCCAGAGGAAGCTCTGGCTCCGCTTGATATCGTGGTGAACCTGTCGCATTTTCAAGAATCCTTTGGTCGTACTGTGCTTGAGGCCATGGCGGCAGGCCGCTTGGTGGTTTGCTATCGCTGGGGCGCTTTACCTGAGTTGGTTCAGCATGAAGAGACCGGATTGTTAGCAGATTTTGCCGATGTTGAGGGGGTAACGGCGGCAGTTGCGCGATTAGTGGCGGATGAGCCGCTACGTCAGCGTCTGAGCGCAGCGGCTTACCAGCAGGTTGTATCTAAGTACAGTACCGACGCGCTGCAACAGCAGTTGGCAGCATGGTTAAGTAAGCAAGGCTTCATGAAACAGGACGTAATATGACGCAAGCGGCTGTAGAGCTATTATCCAGAACCGGCTGGCAGGTGCGGGGAGCCAGTTGGCAGCCAGAGAGTGAGACTTGGCTTGGTCACAGTGATAGTCGGATTGAATGGACTGGCAGCCTGCAAGGTTCCTGGCTGGCACTGTCAGGCTGTATTCAGGTACTGGACGCCTCAGCCGAGCTGAAGTTGTGTTTTCTGACGTCAACGGGGCTAGTGCAGATGCCAGTTCCCACGTCGTTAAAAGGCTCGATAAATGAGGTGTTTTGCATTCCTGCTGGTGCCAGCCAAGCCTGGTTGCAACCTTTAGCTCAGTCTGGGCGCTTCGCGGTGGTGAGCTTGCAGTGGCGCCGATTAAGTCGCTGGCAATATCAATGGCGTTTGTGGCGTCGTATTGCGTTGTTTTGTTGGCGTACGCCAACAATGCAGCGCCAGCAAGCCGGGATTGATTGGCGCCTGCTATGCACGGCACCAGCTGAATGCTATCGCCGTATTGGCCAGTTGCGCGCCTGTGCGCCTGAGATGAGTTATCAGGAATGGCAACAACGCTTTGAAACTTTAACGGCACGCCAGGTGAAGGCCTTGCAGTCGCGCTTGCCCTTGCTGTTAGCGAAACAGGGGCTGACCATTCTGATACTGGCGCATGATTCAGCCACGGCAAAGGAGTGGCAGCAAAGTGTGCGTAGTATTGAGCAAAGTTTGGGCTTAGCGAAAGACCATTTTGATGCAATCACATGCGCTTTGATTGATGCTGATGGAACGGAAGCGCTGAGTTCCCAGCTGCCCCTTCAGCAGTGGGCTTTTGCTGAGTTGCAAGTGCAACTGAAGGGGGGTGTGGCAGAGCATCCAGTCTTGCTATTGCCAGCTGGGACAATGTTGGCACCCTTTGCTTTGTGTTGGTGGCTGGAGTCGTATCAAAGCAGTGGCGCACATTGGTTGTACAGCGATCACGATAGTCTGAATGAAGATGGCCAGCGGGTCGCGCCCCGGTTTAAACCGGACTGGAGTCTGGAGCTGGCTCGCAGCAGCCATTACACGGGTGATACTCTGCTGGTTCAAGCTGGTGCTTTGCTGCAAAGTGGCTGGCTTAAAAGTGGATCGCTGGCATCTGTGCAGCAACTGGTATTGCAGTTGGCTGAATTAACGGATGTAAAGGTAGAGCATGTTCCTGCAATTCTGTGG
>JAIUMG010000038.1 GCA_022565655.1 Alkalimonas sp. | reverse complement strand
ACTCGTTTTGGTCTGGACCAAGCCCTGCTGAACTCCAGCGGAGGTTTGAACTTGCAAGGCATTAACCTAAGCCAGCAAGCTTCAGTGATGCTGCAAGGCCCGCGCTTTAGCAGCGGCGATAACCGCTACGTGCAGCAACTGACTCAGCTACTGAATCAACAAGCTGAAATTCCCTTCCAACTCAATGCCAGTGGGACCGTCAGCCGGCCAAGTGTACGGGTCAGCTCGCCGCTGGATCGGATCGTTGCCAATGCCATTATGGGCGAAGCTCAGGCGAAATTTGCTAGTTACGAGCAAGACTTACGCAGCAAATTTAATGCCCGCCTACCCAATACCGCAGACGATGAGCAATCGCTGCTAAGCTTATTGGATCGCGAACAAGCCAGCACCGAAGCGATGAGTGAACAGATTGAAACCTTGCTGGATGCCCAGCTCGGCGATCTACGCGACCGGGTGCGGGATCGACTGCGCGGCCGCATCGGCGGTTAACTCTTTTTATTCCGCACTCGTTGATGTTGCCATACAAGAATCTCGCTCGATCACTTTGGGTTCAAACACCAATTGCAGATCGAGCTTGTCTTGCTGGTAAATATTTTTAAGCACCCAGCGTGCGGCCATTTGCCCCATGGCGGCAATAGGGTAATCGATGGTGCTGAGTTTCGGGTAGGTGTAATGGCTAAGCATGACGTTATCGTAGCCAACAATCGACAGATCATTAGGGATGTCTAAACCGCGCTCCCGGGCTTCGGTCATGGCACCCGAGGCCATTTCATCGTTACCGCAAATAAGGCCGGTAAAGTGTTGCCCTTGCTGAAGAAACTTTGCAACGCCATCGCTGCCACCACTCTCATGGAAGTCGCCTTCAAAAAACAGCCGCTCGTCTTGAGTTAAACCATATTCCTGCAACGCCAGCTGGTGGCCGCGATAACGCTCTTTGGCATCGGTTTTCCATAGCGGGCCTGATATATAAGCCAACTGCCGATGGCCTTTTTCCAACAATAAACGAGTCGCCAAATAGCCACCGAGTTTATTGTTCAAACTAATGCATTGAGACTGAATGGCAGGGATCTGCCGATTAATCAACACGATGGGGGTATCGCCCTGGCTTAACGTGATCAAGTAGTCATCGCTGACCGCTTCGACATGCAGGATCAGAGCATCGCAGTTGCGATTGATCAAAAACTCAATGCCATCTTGCTCGGTGCTTTCTTCACTGTGGCCAGCCGCAATAATAACGTGCTTGCCTGCGGCTCTGAACTCGGCTTCGATGCTGCTGATCATGGCGCCATAAAAAGGCCCGTACAGCTCTGAAACCAGAATCCCGATGCTATTGGAACGATTGGATGCCAGCGACTGAGCGATAGAGTTAGGCCGGTAGCCCAACTCTTCCATGGCCGCCAAGACCTTCAACCGGGTTGCTTCGCGCACCGGCGTATTCTTATTCATCACCCGTGACACGGTGGCCAGCGAGACCCCCGCTAATTTAGATACTTCGTAAATCGTGGCCATGGCGTCGTGTGTTTTTCCTTATAGCAAGTTGAACCAACGAAAGCGTCTGACTGTTGATGATAACAGATTACCATGAGCAGCGGCTTAGCCACCAGCGGCCTTCGCTTCACGCTCGACCAGATCACGGGCAATCGACTGCACCCGGCTTTGTGTCAGAATATACCGGCTCATCACCAGCGCCACCAGAATAGAGCCTATCGCTGGGTAGAGCGTAAAAGATAACAAAATACCTTGCTTGGCTTCAGCGGTTTGCTCAATGGCTGGCTGGTACTGATACAAAGCCAGCAACCACCCAGCCAGAGCCCCCCCTAAGGCTAATCCCAGTTTAATAAAGAAAATAATTGATGAATAAACTAAACCCGTAATGCGAACTCCGGTTTTCCAGTGGCCGTAATCGACCGTATCAGCCATTTTTGCCCACAGCATCGGCGTCGCCATTTGCAGGAAGAAACCCCAGAAAAAATACAATACACAAGCCAGCAGCCACTGCTCCGGGCCAATAAAAAAGCTCATAGCGCAAATGAAGGCCGCGATGCATTGCAAAATAATATAAGCGCGCACTTTATCTATCCGGTTGCTGACAAACTGAGCGCAGGCACAACCAAGGATATTGCCTATCATGCCAATGGTGACAAACCAGGTGACCAGATCATCCATCATCAGATAGTATTTCACGTAATAAATCGCTAGGGTGGTGCGCAGCACCATGCCGGTTAACAGGAAAAGCGCCGCCAGGCACAAGATGCGCCAGGGTTCATTTAACCACAGCTGCGCCAAACTGCTGCCAAAACCAATCCGTTGTTCCTCAGGGGTACTAACACGTTCTTTAGTTCCTAAAAAGCAAAGAAAAAACAAGACCATGCCCAACACACTCATGGCAGCAATGGTCAATTGATAGCCTTTCGCCTGATCGCCCTGACCAAAAAAACCAACCAACGGAATGGTCAGCGCTGTTACCAGTAAACCACCTAACATGCCAAACACAAAACGATACGATTGCACCGAGACCCGCTCAGCCGGGTTGGCGGTTAATACCCCACCCAAAGCAGAATAGGGAATATTGATGGCGGTGTAAGCCAGCATCAGAAAGGTATAACTGACAAAGGCATAAATGACCTTGCCTTGCTCTGATAAATCCGGCGTGGTGAAAGCCAGCACGCTGAAAAACGCAAACGGAATGGCCAACCACAACAGATAAGGCCGATACTGACCATGACGACTTTTGGTTTTATCCGCCAGTATGCCCATCAATGGATCGGTCACCGCATCGATGATGCGTACCACTAAAAACATAGTGCCCACCACTGCGGGCGAAATACCAAAGATATCGGTGTAGAAAAAAGTTAAAAACAGCATCACCGTCTGAAACACAATGTTGCTGGCGGTATCGCCCAGACCGTAGGCTATTTTTTCTTTTTTGCTCAACGCATTGGTGATTGGCGTCGTCTTAACTTGCATAGCCACCTCAGCTTATAGGATTGAGAGCTTTATTTTTTTTCGACTGAAACAGCTGCTGTAAAGCCAAGCCGCTGGTTTTCATCGTTCGTTGCTGTGTTGGGTAATCGACATAGACAATACCAAACCGCTTCAGGTAGCCCTCTGCCCACTCAAAATTATCCATCAAACTCCAGGCAAAGTAACCGCCTATGCGAACGCCTTGCTCAATCGCAGCATGCACAGCCAGTAAGTGTTGCTCAAAGTAAGCCACTCGACGCGGATCATCCACCTGCCCCTGTAGCAACTCATCCGGCATCGCCGCGCCATTTTCGGTAATATACACCGGCGGCAAGGCATAGCGTTGATGCAAACTAAGCAGTATTTCTGTTAAGCCTTGCGGGAAAACCTCCCAGCCCATCTCAGTCAAAGGTGCCGTCGTTGGCTTAACATCCCGGAACCAGCCTTGAGACGTGGCTTCAAACACCGTACGGGTGTAATAGTTAATGCCCAGATAATCCAGCGGCTGGGCGATAAGCGCCATGTCACCCTCTTCAATCACCGGTCTCTCATGCTCCGGCAGCTGCTGCAATAAATCGGGGTAGCTTCCTTCAAGCAAAGGCTGAATATACCATTGATTGTGATAGCTATCTGCCATTTGTGCCGCCCTTTTATCGGCTTCTGAGGCCGAGGCTGCATAGCAAGGGCTAACATTGACGACGATACCATTGAGGGCCGTTGGGCAGTTTTTTTGCAGCACCTGCATCGCAGCGCCATGCGCCAGCAACAAATGATGCGCCACCTGACGGCCGGATTGCCGGTCTTGCACCCCCGGCGCATGAATGCCCGCTTCATAGCCAAGATAAGCGCTGCAAAACGGTTCATTTAAGGTGGCATACGAGTACACCCGATCGCCAAAGGCCTGACTGACCTTGTCGGCATAATCTCTAAATTTATCCACAATGTTGCGATTCAGCCAGCCGCCTTGTTGTTGCAAATAGCTTGGCAGATCCCAGTGATACAAGGTGACAAAGGCTTTGATGCCTTTCGCTTGCAAAGCATCCAACAGTTGGCTGTAAAAATCCATGCCTTGCTGATTGATGCTGCCATCTGCATTGATCACCCGCCCCCAGGCGACGGAAAAACGGTAGGCATCGACATGCAGGCTTTCAATCAACTCCAGATCGTCTTGCCACCTGTGGATATGGTCACAGGCCACCAGGCCATCTGAGCCATCCTTAATGCGGCCTGGCTGGCTGCAAAAATCGTCCCAAATACAAGGCAAGCGACTGTCCGCCCCCCCTTCAATTTGAAAAGCAGCAGTCGCCACCCCGAAAATAAATTTATTATCAAGTAGTTGCGACGTCTTTGGTAGGTTTATTTTCATAGTTTTCAGTCTTTTTTGTCTGCTGAAACGGCTAAAAATTGAATAAAAGCATTGCCATCAGTCTGAGTTATGTTATAAATGAAAGCGCTTACATTCATACTAGTATGCAGCGAGTGTAGCGTCAAATGGTTTCATCAATATGCAACAGGTCGCTGCCAAAACCAGACAAAAATACAGGGGGGATCCTATGGCAACTGCACCTATTGCACCCGTCCAAGACGCGGCACAGCCAAGCAAACCGGGTAATTACCGTTTTGCACTAACATCACTTACATCACTATTTTTCATTTGGGGCTTTATTACTTGTCTAAATGACATCCTGATCCCCTACCTGCAGATGCTGTTTGATCTGACCTACACCCAGGCGATGCTGATCCAGTTTTGCTTTTTTGGCGCCTACTTCGTGGTCTCGATTCCAGCTGGTATACTGGTAAGTCGGATTGGCTATCAATCGGGGATCGTCACCGGCTTACTGATTGCCGGTGCTGGTTGCCTGCTGTTTTATCCAGCTGCAGCCATGCATGTGTATGGCATGTTCTTATTTGCTTTATTTGTATTGGCTTCCGGCATCACCATTTTGCAAGTTGCCGCCAATCCCTATGTCAGCGTACTTGGCAAGCCCGAAACGGCTTCATCCCGCCTGACCATGACGCAGGCTTTCAACTCCTTAGGCACCACGGTCGCACCTTTCTTTGGTGCCTGGTTAATTTTCTCAGGCATGGAGGCTCCAGCGCCAGGTGAAGTCACTAAATCCACCGTACAACTCCCCTATTTAATTCTGGCCGCATCTCTGGTGATACTTGCCATTATTTTTGCCTGGATCAAGCTACCTAAATTAGGCAAGAAAGATCAAAGCATTCCAATCCAGCTGCAAGGCTCGGCCTGGCAACACCGCCACCTGGTGCTCGGCGCCATTGGTATTTTTGTCTATGTCGGAGCCGAAGTAGGTATTGGTAGCTTCCTGGTCAGTTACTTGTCGATGCCACATATCGGCGGCATGCCTGAAGCCGAAGCGGCCCACTACATTGCCTGGTACTTTGGCGGCGCAATGCTTGGTCGCTTTATTGGCGCGGCCGCCATGCAAAAAGTGGATGCAGGGAAGGCGCTGGCGTTTAACGCAATCTGTGCTGTACTTCTCATTGCCCTGACGATTCTTTCTGAAGGTAAACTGGCCATGTGGTCTTTGTTACTGGTTGGTTTATGTAATTCCATTATGTTTCCTACCATTTTCAGCCTGGCGATTCATGGCCTGAAACACCTGACCGGGCAAGGCTCTGGCATCTTATGCCTGGCCATTGTCGGCGGTGCTATAGTGCCACTGATGCAAGGCGTACTGGCAGATAGTTTCGGTGTGCAAAACGCCTTTATTTTACCACTGCTATGTTATGTCTATATTGCCTTTTATGGTCTGAAAGGCCATAAACCAAAAACCCTGCCCAGCAACGAACACGCATAAGGAGCCATCATGATCGTGAAAAAAAACATGCTGACCCACTCACTGTGGCAATGGCCACTGGCGGCAACAGCCGGCCTGATGATGATCACCGGTTGCAGTCAGCCAAACACGAGCACTGCAGCTGAAATCCAGAAAGACCCGTCGATTTGGCCGGTGATTACCAACCCGGTTCCGACGGATCCGGCCATGGAAAGTGCCATTGATGAACTGCTAGCCAGCATGACTCTGGAGCAGAAAATTGCTCAGATGATTCAGCCTGAGATCCGCGATATCACCGTTGAAGACATGCGTAAATATGGTTTTGGTTCCTATTTAAATGGCGGCGGTGCTTTTCCGAATGATGACAAATACGCCACCCCAGCCGATTGGATTGCGTTGGCAGAGTCCATGTACCAAGCCTCGATGGATGATTCCCTTAACGGCATTAGTATTCCAACCATGTGGGGGACCGATGCAGTCCACGGCCACAACAATGTGATTGGTGCCACCATCTTCCCACACAACATTGGCCTGGGCGCTGCCAATAACCCGGATTTGATTGAGCGTATTGCTGAAGTAACCGCCCGTGAAGTAATGGCGACCGGTATCGATTGGGTGTTTGCCCCCACGGTCGCCGTAGCACGTGACCCACGCTGGGGCCGCACCTACGAAAGCTACTCGGAAGATCCTGAAATTGTTCGTGAATACGCCGCCGCCATTGTGACGGGCTTGCAGGGAGCCGCCGATGGTGACTTTCTCAGCGATCGCCGGGTGATTAGCACAGTGAAACACTTTGTCGGTGATGGCGGGACCACCGATGGCATTGATCAGGGCGATGCCCAGGTATCTGAGCAAGAGCTGTTTGATATCCATGCTCAAGGCTATGTTGGCGGGCTAAGCGCCGGCGCTCAGACGGTGATGGCCACCTTTAACAGCTGGAATGGCAAAAAGATCCACGGTGATCACTACCTAATGACCCAGGTACTAAAAGAACGCATGGGTTTTGACGGCTTTATCGTAGGTGATTGGAATGGTCATGGCCAGATCCCGGGTTGCACCAATGCAGATTGTCCGCAAGCAGCTTTGGCTGGCCTGGATATTTACATGGTACCAACCGATGCCTGGAAGCCATTGTACTACAACCTGATCGAGCAAGTAGAAAGTGGCGTGATCCCAATGAGCCGCATTGATGATGCCGTGCGCCGTATTTTACGCGTGAAAAAACGCGCAGGCCTGTTTGATAAACCAAGCCCGGCCAATCGCCCCCTGGCTGGACGGCTGGAGCTGATTGGCGCAGCTGAACACAGAGAAATCGCTCGGGAAGCAGTGCGCCAATCCTTGGTGTTATTAAAAAACAACGATCAACTGTTACCACTGGACCCGACACAGCACTTACTGGTCACTGGCCCGGGCGCCGACAATATTGGCCAGCAATCCGGTGGCTGGACTATCAGCTGGCAAGGCACCGGCAATACCAATGATGACTTCCCTGGCGGTACCTCTATTTATGGCGGCATAGCCCGTCAGGTAGCTGCCGCTGGTGGCAGCGTGGAGCTAAGCGAGGATGGCAGCTATCAGCAACGACCCGATGTCGCCATCGTGGTGTTTGGCGAAGAGCCCTATGCCGAAGGCAATGGTGATATCGATAACCTGGAGTACCAGCGTGGCAATAAAACCGATCTTGCTCTGTTGCAACAGCTGCAGGCAGAAGGCATCCCAGTGGTATCGCTCTTCATCAGTGGCCGCCCAATGTGGGTAAACCCTGAACTGAATGCATCCGATGCTTTTGTCGCCATTTGGCTACCTGGCTCAGAAGGCGAAGGTGTGGCTGATGTGATTTTAAAAGACGCCGCCGGCCAGGTGCAGCATGACTTTCATGGCAAGCTGACATTCTCATGGCCTGCAACCCCTCAGCAAGCGGTGGTGAATCGCTTTGATAGCGACTACCAGCCATTGCTGCCATACGGCTTTGGTTTGCGCTATGGCGATGCCAACGTGCTGGACGCTGAGCTGCCTGTGACCATCACTCATGATGAAGCACTCAGTGACTTGGTGGTATTTGAACGGGCACCGCGCAGCCCATGGCAGCTGTTTTTGCACAGTGGTGAGCACAGCACAGCCGTAACCAGCAGCGTTCAGGAGTTGCCAGGCCTTAGCAGCCGGACCTTTGACCGACTGGTACAAGAAGATGCCCGCCGCTTTGTGTTTGCTGGTGAGCAGCTGGCTCGCTTTAGTTTTATCAGTGCCTTCCCACGCGATCTGCGCGGTTATGGCGAAGCAAACAGCCACCTGGTGGTGGAGCTAAAACGACAAGGCGCCGTACCCGATGAGGTCTGGCTGGGTATGCATTGCAACGATGCCTGTGAGGGTGCCGTCAATGTTGCCGAACAATTGAAAGCCCAAGCCGACGGTGAATGGGCACAGCTGGATGTCCCTTTGCAGTGCCTGCAGCAACAAGGCTCTTCATTGCAGCAAGTATTTTCTGCCATGTATCTGGAAACTGCTGGCGCTCTGACGGTCAGCCTGGCCGATGTGCGTATCGTCGCTCAGGAGCAAGCAGCTGATAACATCAGCTGCCCGTAAAGTGCATCGGTGCTCATGCAAACACTGTTTTTGCATGAGCACTTTTTTTAAATTTTAACCCGCGCTACATTGACCTTGGTTAGTAAATGTACTACCTTAAATGTAAGCGCTTACATTTTTATCTGAATCACAAAAACAATAATTCAATGTGGTCATTAATAACAACTATTTAGCACTCAATAAAAATAAGGGAGACAGGCAATGAATCACAGCGGTTTCAAACTTTCACGCCTCGCGGTTAGTATATCGTTACTGACCGGTGCAAGCATGCTCACGCCAGTATTGGCTGATGACACAACAACTCAAGCAACAAATGAAGACATCGAAGTTATTCAGGTAACCGGTATTCGTGGCAGCTTGATCCGATCGATGGATATTAAACGCAGCTCTACAGGTGTGGTGGATGCCATTTCCTCTGAAGACTTTGGTAAATTCCCAGACACCAACCTGGCAGAATCCTTACAGCGGATCACCGGCGTCGCGATTGACCGCTCAAACGGTGAAGGCAGCCGGGTGACAGTACGTGGTTTTGGCCCGGAATTTAACCTGGTGATGCTCAATGGTCGGCAAATGCCTGCGTCGTCACTGGAAGCAACCACAGCTTCATCATCCCGCTCTTTTGACTTTGCTAACCTGGCTGCCGAGGGTATTGCCGGCGTTGAAGTGTATAAAACTGGCCGGGCCAGCATTGCAACCGGTGGCATGGGATCAACCATTAACATTTTGACTGCCCGTCCATTGAACCGAATGAATGCACCCGGCATGCAAGCCACTTTTGGTGTTAAAGGTGTGATGGACCAGTCAACCGACGAAGGCTCAACCATCACCCCTGAAATATCTGGCTTATACAGCAACACCTTCAACGACGAAAGGTTTGGTGTGGCCATCAGCGGTTCTTATCAAGAACGTAATAGCGGTAATAAGCAAGCCAACACCGGTGGTTGGCGCACCTTCCCTGGAACTATCAATGGTTTCGACTGGGATGGCGGCAATGCTGACTGGGGTGGTTTGATCCCAGATGGCGACAATGCCCATCAAAATTACCCGGCAGCAGACTCCATCTACTCCGTGCCGCAAAGTTTGGGTTACTCGTTCCATGAAGTGGAACGAACCCGTACCAATGGCCAGTTAGTGCTGCAATATCGCCCGGTCGATGCAGTCACCACAACCTTAGATTACACCTATTCGAAAAACGAAGTGTCGGACCGTTACAACGACGTGTCTGCCTGGTTTAACTTTGGCCCGTCGACGGGTGTCTGGAGCGATGGCCCGGTGGCTGCGCCAATCGTGTACTCAGAAGCGTTCGGTACCCCAGGTGATTTAGCCATGGGCGGCGGTCAATTCTCGACCGTGAACGAGAATAAATCACTGGGTTTCAACACCGAATGGCAAGTGAACGACAATTTGCAGTTAGGGTTCGACTATCATGACTCGTCCGCAGAGTCGCGGCCAAATAGCCCATTTGGCAGTAACAATGTGATTGGGGCTGCAACTTTTGTGCGTTCGGTAACTACGGCGCGTTTCGACAGCGATTTACCGACCTTAGCCATTACCTATCCTGATGGTTTCACCGGTATTCGAGGTGAAGATATGCGGGTAACAGGTAGCTCCTTCCGTAACAGCCAAATGCGCAGTGACATCGAGCAATTGCAAGTTCGTGGTAACTATGTGTTTGACACCGGCATCTTAACCAACATTGATTTCGGTGTGTCTACCTCAGAAACCAGAAACCGCTCAGCGTTTTCGAACGTGCAACAAGATAATTGGGGCGGTTTAGGTGAGGCTGGCGATATTGACCCGTCGGTATTTAAACTGGATCAATTGGCCGATAATTTTGATGCGTCCACCGGCAGCGACATGCTAAAAGAGTTCTTCCGTTGGGATTTCAATACGATTCGTCAAATTGCTAACGATACCTATGGTGACTTAGGTGCGGTCGGGGATTGCGGCACTTCATTTTGTGCATCATCAGACATGACCACTGATCGCCGTACCACTGAAAAGCAGCAAGCGGCTTATGTGCAGTTCAACTTTGCCGGCGACATTGGTGTGCTGCCGTATTTTTTGACGGCCGGTGTGCGCTACGAGAAGACCGATGTCACCTCAAGAGCCTTAGTGCCGGTATACAGCGGCATCGCCTGGGCGGGTGACAACGAGTTTAACCTGATCAGTACCGGTGAAAGTGACTTTACTGAATTAACGGGTAGCTACAGCAATGTATTGCCAAACATCGATTTCAACGTTGAACTCGTTGATGACGTGCTGCTACGTGCGTCCGTAAGCAAGACCCTTGCTCGCCCCAGCTATGCGGATATTCAGGGCGGCCAAACCCTGAACTCCTTAGTGCGGTTTGACGGCGGTACCGGTGCTCGAGGTAACCCGGATTTAGACCCGTTTGAGTCAACCAACTTCGATTTGTCACTCGAGTGGTACTATGACGAAGGCAGTTATATGTCGGTTGGTTACTTCCGTAAAAAGGCGAAGAACTTTATCGGCCGCACTACGGTGAAAGAGCAAACCTTCAACTTACCCCACCCAGCGCAAGGCCCTCGTTATGCCGAAGCACTTGCTGCCGTCGGTAACGACACTCCTGCGATTCGTGCGTATATCAGAGAGAATTACCCGGAAACGGTTGATGCGAATGGCTTTATCTTAGGGGTACCTGGCGATACGCCAGCGACCTTTGATATCACGATCCCGGTTAACCAGGATGGTGCCAAATTAGACGGTTGGGAGTTAGCAGTTCAGCACTTAATCGGTGACACAGGCTTTGGTGTGATTGCCAACGCAACCCTCGTCAGTGGTGACTTTAACTACGACAACTTCAGTTTGGATCAGCAATTTGCCTTACTCGGCATGAGCGACACCTACAACTTAGTGGGTTTCTACGATAGAGAAGGCCTGCAAGCACGTATTGCCTACAACTGGCGTGGTAAATTCCTCGCATCAACGGTTAACGCCCAAGGCTTACAAAACCCCATTTATGTAGAGTCTTACGGTCAATGGGATGCCAGTGCGAGCTACGATGTCAACGAAAAGTTATCGGTCTTCATTGAAGCCATTAACCTGACCAACGAATCAATGCGTTCACATGAGCGCAACTCACTGCAATTAGTGAACTATACTGAAACAGGTCGCCGTTTTGCCATCGGTGCACGATATACCTTCTAAAATGTTCTTGCCCTGAACAAGTAGCCATCGCAAGATGGCTACTTTTTACAAGAAGTGGTCATGATGCAAGCAACCAAGTCACACGCAACGGATAACCTGACTGAAGCTGCAAACACACAGTCCTTTGCCACAGAACAGTTGAATATTGTGGTCGTAGGTGGTGGTAGTGCTGGTTGGCTAACCGCGGCCTTATTGGCAGCAGATCATCACACAAATCCTCTGGTCAAGATTACCCTGATTGAGTCTGCCTCGGTGCCTACCATTGGCGTTGGCGAGGGGACCTGGCCATCGATGCGCGCAACATTAGCGCGGATTGGCATATCTGAAACCGAATTCTTACTTAGCTGCGATGCCAGCTTTAAACAAGGTAGTGTGTTCCGACAATGGCGCAGCGCTGCGCCACAAGATTGTTATTACCACCCCTTTACCGCCCCTGTGGCTGCCGATGAACTGGATATTGCAGACTATTGGTTTCGCCACCATCACCAAGTCGAATTCGCGGCGGCGGTATCCAGTCAACCTGCGGTGATTGCCGCTGGTTTAGCGCCTAAGCGCATCAGTACCCCGGAATACGCGTTTTTACAAAACTACGGCTATCACCTGGATGCCGGTAAATTTGTCGCCTTATTGAGCCAGCATGCTAAACAGCTTGGGGTGACGCATATTGTCGATGATGTCATAGCCGTTCACAGTCACCCTGATGGCTGTATTGCTGCACTGCAAACGGCGCAACATGGTGCCTTAACCGGTGATTTATTTATCGATTGCTCGGGTTTGCAGAGCTTACTTATTGGTAAGCATTATCAAACCCCCTTAATGAGTGTGCAGCACACCTTACTAAACGACAGTGCCTTAGCAGTACAAGTTCCTTACGAGGATGATCAGACGCCCATTGCATCAGCAACGCTGGCCACAGCACAAACTGAAGGCTGGGTATGGGATATCGGCTTACCAACCCGCCGAGGCGTAGGCTTTGTTCACCACAGTGGCCATACCGACGAAGAACAGGCGCATCGAACGCTTGCGCAGTACCTGCAATTATCCGAGCAACAATTTAGCGAGCGCTACCAGCCAAGGCTTATCCGATTTACGCCAGGCTACCGCCAGCAATTTTGGCGACACAATTGCGTGGCTGTCGGCATGGCAGCAGGCTTTATTGAACCCTTAGAAGCATCAGCCTTGGTGATGGTTGAATTGTCTGCTAAGTTTATTAGCGAGCAATTACCACGGAGCCTGGCGCAGCTTGCTATTGTCGGTGAGCGCTTTAATCAAACCTTCAGCTACCGCTGGCAACAAATTGTTGAGTTTTTAAAATTGCATTACCTGCTGTCGACACGGGATGACAGCGATTATTGGCTGGCCCAACGCGCTGACGCCTCGATACCGGCGTTGCTGCAACAAAAGCTGATGATGTGGCAACACTTTGTGCCAAGCCGCTATGATTTGCCGATGGCGGAAGAATTATTCCCAGCGGCCAGTTACCAATATATTCTCTATGGCATGCGGCAGTTACCAACGAGCGAGCGGCCACTAAAGACAAGTTTAGCGGTACGCGCCAACCATGCCTTTGCCGAAGTACAACAGAAAACACAACAGCTCAGAGCGGGCTTGGTCAGTAATCGCGAATTACTGAACCAAGTCAAAGCTCATGGCTTACAAAAGATTTAAAGGGGAGCCGATGGCTACTATCGAATTACTCAATAACGTTGACCATCTTGACGTAAAGATACGCACTGAACGTAGCCCGGAGCTGGGTGATAACCAAATGTTTTGTTTGAGCTTTCCAGCTGAGTTTCGCGCTGCACAAGCCTATTACCCTATCCTGTTTTACAAAGACGGCAATACAGGGCAGTTTATGCCCGTGTTGTTACTAGGATTTCAGGCGGGTGAAAACCTGTTTGTGCAACAGCAAGGATGGCAAGCTGGCTATGTGCCATTAGACATCGCTCGCGAACCGTTTACCATTGGCCTGCAAAATAATGAGCGTGTGATCCACCTTGATACGGCGCACCCGAAAGTGAGTCGCACCACTGGAGAAGCTTTGTTTTTGGAGTTTGGTGGTAACAGCCCCTATCTGCAGAGAGTGGCTGAGCAATTGGAAACCTTGCACCATGGCATGACCGACGCCAAGCAGTTCAGTCAGCAGCTACTTGCACTGGAGTTGATTGAGTCTTTTGTGCTTGATGTCACCTTAAACAATGACCAGCAGCACAGCTTGCATGGTTTCTATACCATCAACGAACCCAGATTAGCGCAGCTCAGTGGTGAACAATTGGCGCAGTTGCAGCAGGCTGGTTACTTAGATGCGATTTACATGATGTTGGCCTCGCAATCACAGTTTGCGCGCTTGATTGGCTTTAAAAATCAACTGTTGGAAATAAACTAAAATGTGGTCTGCGGCGCAACCGGTCGCCACCCTGTCCGGCGTAACCTCCGATAGTATTAGCACTGCTATACTCAATAGCACGCTGCCGCTGCATTTGCCTGACTTTGCTGCACACTGGCCGGCAGTCTGCGCGGCAAAAAAAGGTGAGCCTGCCACTCGTGATTATTTACTGAGTCATTACAGTGGTGAGCCCCTTACCGCTTTTATCAGTAATGCCAGCAGTGGTGGCCGGGTATTTTACAATGCGGACTTCAGCGGTTTTAACTTTAAGCCGGTACACGCCAAACTAGACCAACTGCTGGCTGCGCCCAATGGCGGCGGGAACTGGTATGTAGGGGCCACCTTTGTACCGCGCTGGTTTCCAAAGTGGTTGGAGCAACAGCATGTGCCGGCGTTAGCACAGCATGCTAACAACCCGCTAATCAGCTTGTGGATTGGCAATCAAAGTCGCATAGCGGCGCATGCCGACTTACCGCAAAATTTGGCGGTGGTGGTAGCCGGGCGGCGTCGCTTTACTTTATTTCCGCCTGAACAATTAGCCAATCTGTACATTGGTCCACTGGATGCATCTCCTGCAGGCCGAGCGATTAGCCTGGTGGACTTTGCCAAGCCTGATTTCACCCAATTCCCAAAATTCGCCGAAGCGATGGCGCATGCGCAGGTGGTCGAGTTGGAACCTGGCGATGCGTTAATCATCCCCAGCATGTGGTGGCATCATATTGAGGCGCTTAGCCCGCTTAATGTGCTGATGAATTTTTGGTGGCGAGAGAGCCCGGATTATCTACCTAGCCCGGAACTGGCACTAAAGTTGGCAATGCTGAGTATCAACGCCCTGCCGGCAGAGCAAAAGGCCGCATGGCGCGAGCACTTTGATCATTATGTGTTTGGTCAGGGGCAAGCCGACCACATTCCTGAACATTTACGAGGTTTGCAAGGCCCCTTGACGGAGCCTGTGGCCCGACAAGTCCGGGCTGAACTGTTAAATAAACTCAATCGATAACTAAATAGATAACTAAATTGATAACAACGAGGTCCAAATGCAGTCGCAAGCAATCAAACGCGTGGTGATTGCCGGTGGTGGAACCGCTGGCTGGATGGCGGCCGCCGCTTTCGCCAAATTAATGGGTAAACATTTACAAATTTGTTTGGTCGAGAGTGATGATATCGCCACCGTCGGCGTGGGTGAAGCAACCATACCGCCGTTATTGACCCT